>CAWWAN010000060.1:0-10078 GCA_963934925.1 uncultured bacterium
AGTCGCGCCGAATGCATGCCGACAAATCTCAGCTGCGTAGCGACAAGTTGGCCTCGGCGAGTCTGGTTGAGCATGCTTGTCAACAACTTAGAATAGTGAACGATAATAACTTCTTTCTTTCTCAGTCTTCTACTGACTGCCCTGACGACTTTCGTTTTGTGGCAGATGGTGCCGTTGCTTCTGGCCCATTGCGAGCGGTGCAACAGTTTTGCAAGGATTGTGATTTAGACTATTTGATATTGACGGCGGTTGATATGCCGAAGATCAATGCTCCGCAATTAATGGCTTTAATGAGTTACGCTCAGTCGGTTGGCTCAACTAGCTTGGTTTGCGAAAACGAATCGTCGCAAATGGGTTTTCCAGTAGCACTGCATAGTTCTTCTTTTGCAGATCTATCTGTAATCGAGCATGCGAGTTTATTCAAAGCGCTGGAAGAGGTCGGCGTTGGTAAGGTGCCACACGCGGTCATCAGCACTGATCGGCAGCTTAATATTAATACTCCTCAGCAATGGCTGCAGTACTGCGAGATGAGCAATGACTAGTACTTTGCCTAGTAGTCTCGACGGGGTTTCGGAACAACTCGACGTATCGTTGCAGCAAGTTCAAGATTTCATTGATAACGATTTGCTGAGTGGTAGTGATGCCATGAAGCCGCTGCTTGATTATGCATCTCAGTTTCAAGGTAAGCGCTTGCGAGCAATGACCGTGTTGTTGATAGCTAATGGCTTTGGCAAGCTTAATCAGCAGCACGTTCACGTTGCGGCATATGTCGAAATGATTCACGCCGCAACTTTGATGCACGATGATTTGCTCGACTCCGCCAGTCAACGGCGTAGTTTAGATTGCGTGCATGTAAAGTGGGGTTCGCATGCAGCAGTGCTTCTAGGCGACTGGATGTATTCCTCTGCGTTTAGCTCAGCGACATTCATGGATGACCAAACAGCGTCACGCGTCTTGGCAGATGCTACTAAGCGTGTGTGCCGCGGAGAGATTGAGCAGAATCTGTCGCGCGGCAATTTCAATCTTTCCGCAGAGGATTATCTCAGCCACATTGATGGCAAAACCGCCGCGTTATTCGATGCCGCTGCTTTTTTGGCTGCGCATTATGCTGGGGCTAGCCCTATGGACTGCCAGTCGATGTCATCATTCGGTTTGCTTGCGGGTCGCGCCTTTCAAATAGCGGATGACTTGCTTGATGTTGCGGGTGATGAAGGCGTGGTCGGGAAATCTCTTGGCACGGACTTGGGAAATGGTAAGTTAACATTACCACTCATGAGATTGCGCGACAATTTATCAGAGACCGAAGCGACCCAACTTGAAAAAATGTTTGGTGACGAAAAAAGCTGTGATGCCAATCTTGCTGCAATGTGGCCAGAGGCATGGGCGATTACGGTAGAACAAACCCGTGGTGAATTGCGCGGCTATATTGATTCGGCGGTGTCGCACTTAGATTGCCTGCCTGATTCTGATTATGCTAACGTTTTGCGCGATATAACGTATTTCTTAGGTGACCGAGAACTGTAATAATGCAACGTAAAGAAATTAACAAACTAGCAAATAGCTGGACATACTCCAAGGCAATACTCGGGTGCGTGACCTTGTATTTGTGGGCTGAAGCGCTCATGGCTTCCGCAACACGAGTCGTGGCTGGTGGGGCGCCAACAGGGGCGAGCATCATGATGTTTGTATTGCTGCTGCCAATGTTTTGGTTACTTGTTTACCGATGGTACAACTGCCTTAGCTTCTTCCGATCCGTGCGCGTGGCTGTGGTGAATTTTTGCTTCTTGGCACTTGGTGCGATGGTCGGTGTGCTGATTCAGCAAGAAGATGTCAATACCCCAACGGCTGTCGGGGATGTCCAAGAGCTGGTTTCGTTAGGTGAACTAACGTCTATTGACGGCGTAACTGTTTCGGCAGGTGCCCGTCGTGCTTATCAGCATTTTGAAAGTTTCCGTGAAGCAGAATCGTTTTTCTTGTATCACTTGGGTAACAACACGGGTTTCAGAAACTGGCTAGGATTCGAGGGCGATGATGCTGGCGATGAAGAACAGATCCAGGAAATGTTGGCTAATCTCGAGTACCGATTGCCAGAAATAGCGGCGCGCTTTGGTGCAGAAAAAGCAGCAGCCATTCGCAGTCAATCAGAAACGGGCCTACGCACTCGTGCAAAGAATGGCGAAATCCGTCAGCTCGAAGAACGTCTAAACGATACGCTGTTCTCGTTATTCGTTATCGCCGACAAACTTGATTTGCGGCGCGCCTATAGCTCTGATTGGTATTCTATGATGTGGGCGGTCCTGTTCTTCGGTGTTCTCTCAAGCGTGTTGCGTAACGGTGTGTCGTATTTACTGAAGAGGAACAAATGGGGCTTTGCTATCACGCACGGCGGAATACTATTGATCGTTATCGGCGGCTTGTTGGGGCGTACCACCGAAATTCGTGGTTTGGTTAATCTCAATATCGGAGACTACACCTCCGAATTTGAAACCTGGACGCGCCAGCCAAAGCGGTTTGTCTATAACCCAACATTTGCTGATGAAGAGAGTAAAGTCTTTGCGATTAAGTTAGAAGACTTCAGGGCAGATCAGCACGATGTTCTTGACATTATTTACGTTACAGCCAACGAGGAGGGTCAATTGCGACACGAGTTTGATCTCGATGAGCAACCTAAGCTGCGGGTCTTCGCGGGCCTTACTCAGGCCTATGACTATCCAATTGACGATCCCAAAGGCGACCCGGCCTTTAAGTTGGAAATTCTAGAGTACGAGCCTCAGACAACTGTGGTACGTGACGAAGAATCCGGAGCCGTCACAAGTTATGCAGCGATAAGTGATGCGACATTCTTTGATGCGTCTGCTGCAACGATTAAGCTGAAAGTGAGTGGTCCTGATGAGAACAATGAGCTGAACTCTGAAGAGTTTCTGTTGCACGCTGATGGCGATGGTGATGGTGTTCCGTTTAGCTATGTTGCCCCTGATGGCGCGCGTCGAGTGGCATGGCTACGTTTCCGTGAAGATCGAGATGGGGGCAGCATGCCTCTTGAATGGCAGTCTAAATTGAGCATCCTTGAGTTCGATGAGCGTGGCCATCCCGTTAAAATCGATGACGGCGAAGTTCGCGTTAACGACTATTTTGTTCATGGTGGCTACCGCTTCTTTCAGACGAATCACAATCCTAATGATCCCACCTACTCGGGTATCGGTGTCGTCTACGATCCGGGGATTCCATTGGTTCTTTGGGGATTGTATTGCGTTATGTTCGCAACGGCTTTCATATTTTTGGTAATGCCGTTGATGAAAGGCTCTAAAACACGGGGGCAAAACTAATGGAATTCTTTAGTTTTCGTAATTTTTTAGAGTTGACCATGCAGCTGTCCATGGTACCGATGACGCTAGGGTTAGTGCTGTTCTTGTCATGGGTAATCTCAGCAGGAAAAGGTGGTGATCACAAATGGTTAACATTGCTTTCTAAAGGAACAATGCTGCTGACGGGTGCCGCATTCTTGCTAGGCTGTTTTGCTATGGTTCTGCGGTACATCGAAGTGCAGCACTGGCCAGCGCAAACGATGTACGAGGTTATCCCTCTAGGTGTTTGTGCGGCATACTTGTCAACCATTGCCCTGTATTACGTATTAGGTCTTAATCGCCGTGTTGGTATAGCCCGTGCTTTCGGCGACTTGTTTGTTGCCTTAATCATGGTTGGTGGAGTTTTTACTTTACAGTACGTTCTCAATCTAGACCCGACAGGCAAAGCATTGCCGCCAGCTTTGCAGTCTTACTGGTTTAGTACGCACATCACCGCGTACATGATTGGGTACTTCACTCTAATCATCGCTGCGTTAGCCGCTTGGTTGCATCTGTGTTTCCAGTTCTGGTTACAGGTCATTCGCCGTCAAGAATCACGCTTAGCAATCAAGATAGGCGTTCCTGTTCTCGCACTCATCGCAGCTCCATTCGGTAGCATAGCGCTAGTGATGGGTTTTGGAGTGTTCGCAGTTGCCGGCGTGGTCACAGCGTACAGTTTGCGCGGTAACCGCGAGATGGTGTGGTACCAAACATGGGAGCGCGAGTCCGACAACTTCACTTGGCTTATCTTTGTTGTAGGCTTCCCATTTCTGACTAGTGGCCTAATCCAGGGAGCTCTCTGGGCGCAAGAAGCATGGGCCAATTACTGGGGATGGGATTCTAAAGAGGTCTCAGCGCTGATTTCGTGGTTGTTCTACGTCATCTACCTACACTTGCGCTTGATAGCCGGGTGGCGCGGCGAAAAGGCAATGATGTTGCTTTGTGTCGGCGCACTCTCAATATTTATTACCTTCCAGCTGTTCGGCTACTTGCCAGACTCGCAAAAAAGCTTGCATCGTTACACCGATATGGAATCCCTTCCATCAGAGTCGATGATGCTCCCGATAGAAGACGAGAACTAAATCCCCAAGCGTTGCTCGGCTGCTTCAACAGTATTGCTGAGCAACATTGCTATGGTCATGGGTCCGACACCGCCGGGTACCGGAGTAATATGAGAAGCGCGTTCGCATGCAGAATCGAAGTCGACATCTCCAACGAGCTTGCCATCTTCGCCGCGGTTGATGCCGACATCAAGCACTACCGCGCCTTGTTTTAGCCATTCGCCTTTAATTAATTTGGCGACGCCAACTGCCGCTACAACAACATCAGCACGGGAAACCTCAAGGGCCAAATCGGCTGTGCGGGAGTGACAAATAGTTACGGTAAAGTTTTGTGCCAACAATAGCATTGCCACGGGTTTGCCCACAATATTAGAGCGGCCGACAACCACCGCGTGCTTGCCAGAACCTTGTATTCCACTTTCACCAAGCAAGCGCATGACACCTTTCGGAGTGCATGGTACAGGAGCTTCGGTGCCTTGCATTAACGCCCCTTGATTTTGCGGGTGGAATCCGTCAGCATCTTTGGTGGGAGCGATTGCAGCTAACACTTCATTTTCATCGTAGTCGAAACCCTTTGGGAGTGGCAACTGAACGAGAATGCCATCGACTTCGATATTGCAGTTTAGTGCGTTGATGAGTTCAAGCAATTTTTTCTGGCCAGTGTTTTCTTCGAGTTCGTAATGAAAGTTGCTAAGCCCAACATTCTCACATGCGCGGCGTTTATTGCGGACGTAAACATGCGATGCTGGATCTTCGCCAACAAGAACAGTGGCTAACCCTGGAGGATTATCATTGTTCAGCTTGGCAATGGCAGCAGCACGCGGTTTGAGCTGCTCGAGGATAGAGATCGACAATTCTTTGCCGTTGAGGATGTTTGCTTTAGACACTTGGGATTCCAGGGTAGGTGTTTTAGAATGAGTATTCTAAATGAGAGTACTCCTTCCTCCAATTACAAAAGTCCTACTGATTTCCTGGTGGGCGATTGGGTTGTTGATGTTCGCCGCTGGCGGCAGCTTTCCACTAGCAGCGGTATCCCTCAATAATCAGATTTTCAGTGACCCAAGCATCGGGTATTTACTCGGAATCGTAGCTTATCCCTTTCTTCACGATAGCTTTTTGCACCTATTGCTCAATTCAATCGTATTCGCTTCATTAGGAGCTCTGCTTGAATCCACTCTCACACGCAAGTTGTTCATTAAGATATTGGCGGCTGCCACTGTAGCTCCAGCCTTCATCTGGTTGGTGATAAGCTTGCTTACTAGTTCAGAGCCATCTCATGTCGTCGGCAGCTCTGGCATGGTTTACGCTTTACTAGGAGCTTGTTTGTGTATGTTTCCGGATATGCAGGTGAGCTTGATTATTGTTCAAGTCAAGCTCTATTTCGTCGCTGGGGCTTTAATAGCCTTTAGCTTCTTCGCCACAATAGTCCAGTTGTTCGGCGTGCAGTGGGGCAACTCCGCACACTCCATTCACCTTTTCGGCGCCCTGTGCGGATGGCTTTTAGTCGGCGGTCATCAGAGATTTTCATTAAGCGAACTGCCTTTTCTAGCGTCCTTGCGTGAGCGTAAACAGCGCTTTGATGCTGGTAAACGTCAACAGAATAGTCAGCGCGTAGACGACATCTTGGCCAAGGTAAGCCGCAGCGGTATCGGTTCGCTTAGCCCGGCCGAGCGTAAATTCCTTGAGCAGCAGTCACGTAAGAAATAGGCAGAGCTAGAATGTCAGCATGTTGATTAGTCTTAGCCTGCTGCTTAATTTTGCTCTTTGCGCAGAGCCTCAAAACCCTGAACAGGTTGAAGAGTTCACCCGTATCGTCTTAGAAGCGGACGAGGTCGGAGATACTAAGGCACAGCAAGCGGCTTTGCGCAAATACAAAGAAGATGCCATATTGGCGTATATGGTTCGTGTCGAGCGCCGACTAGATGAAGAATTACCCGAAATGGAAAAGTGGGTAGAGATTTTCAAGTCTACCTGGGAAGAAACTTACAAGACTAATTTCGCAAAGAACTACGATCGTTATATGCAGCGACTGTCGACTAAGCAGAGAGATATTCGTACGGTGTTGCTGCAGCGTGACTATCCAGAAATATTGACTTTGCACTTTAAGATCATTTCTGAGAAAGCAGGTGATTGGCGACGCGCGGTCGAGCGCGCTGATAAATTGGTTGAATCCTTGACGGCCTTGTCCGATTTGTACTACTTGTCTTTGGCGTACAACATCGTTGGCAATTTATATAACCCTAATTATTACGCTCACAAAGAGTCTGATTCGCAAAAGTCACTCGAAGCTTACCAGGCTGCGATTGAAGCTCGTGATCGTTTGGGATTGCGCCAAGATAAGTTTTATTCTGACACTAAAGTCACTTTGAAGGCGCTTAACGATGTACTTGGTAATCACGAAGAGCAGGTTGAGGCAGACAATGTCAAGGAAAGCGCAGAGACGATCCCGCTGCTTGAAGGCGGAATGAAATACAGCGCGAATGCAGTAGCTTCTGTCGAAAAAACGGGCAGTAAATTGGTGCATGCATCCGACGCATATGACGATGATCACTATTCATGGCTGCGCGCTGCTTTGCCGGCTGTTGGCGAGTCTATTGCTATTCCCGGTATTTCTCCGCCGATTAATTTGTTGCGTATCGGCAACATCGAATTTCAGCTAGAAGCAGGCAGTAATCCATCTGAAGAATTTAAGCTCACAACTAACGCCCAAGTTATTCATGTCATGCGCATGCATGGGAATGGCAAAGAGTATTATTATGCCATAGAAATTCAGGGCGGAAGCGAAGACTCGACATATCAGGGCATTAAAATCAATTTGACACCCACGGCGACAACAGGCACCTACTTCTACCGCACGCCGTCCGTGCGCGAATTTGACACTGATTTAGGTTTGGTGAAAATTTATGACACCAACGTCGATGGCAACTTTGGGTACACAGAGTTAAAAGAGGCATGGTGCGAAGGCCTGCTTCCAGACGAATGGTTTTGGCGCCCTGATGCTTTGACTATTGGCAAGCAAAAGCATTCGCAGCCATTTAATCGCTTTGTCGTCGATGCGAAAGGTCAGTGGTACGAGGTGCTACTTGACTCTCCTCTTAATCCCGATTCCTTTAGCTTGGTGCCGGTGCAGCCAACTCTTGGCGAGTTGCGTTTCGATTACAAGGGTGTGAAAAAAATCAAACCTCTTTCTGTATTGATTGCTAGCGAATCGTCCGCCACCAAGGGCTTGGTTATTGACTTGATGGCACTGCCCAAGAAGAAGATGATTCCTATTGGGCGCTACCGCTTCTTGCAGGCTCGGTTCGGTGGGAAAGACGGGATTGAGGCTTTAGTTTCACCTGCCCCCAATAAGCAGATGTTGTTTGATGTCGAAGCCGGAGTGGAATCCGCAAGCGTTCCTGAATTGTTTCTTGGCGGTAAATTCGATTTTGCCACCAAATCAACTCTTGAGGGCACCGCGCTAAATGTTAGCGGCCGCGACTTGCACTTGGTTGGTGATAATGGTGAGCGCTGGCTGCGTTTTGCTGGAGAGCCCTTTTTCGATGTCGAGTTGCAGGTTAAAGGGCTAAAGCCTACAGTCTTGGCGAGACCTTCTGTAGATGAGGCGTCTGAATTGTGGGATAGGTTCTTTTATCCTATGGGCGCGAGTTTAGAATTACGCAAAGCCACCACTGAGGTCGACGTCACTCTTTCTTATAAGAAACATCCTTGGTTTGGTAACGTGAAAACCACCATCACAGTTAAGTAGAAAAGAAATTTGTTAGATCCTAAATGGCTCAGAGAAAATGCCGACGTCGTCCGCGACGCCGCTAAGCGTAAACGAATGCAGCCTGAGTTGGTTGATGAGTTTATTAAGCAAGATCGCGCATTCCGTGAAGTGCTGCAAAAGGTAGAAGACCTGCGTGCCGGCTTGAAGGCATCATCGTCTTTGCTAGGCAAGATGACACCTGAAGAGCGCGAGCCAGCCTTAGCTGCGCAACGCGAAAGTAAGGCGAGCCTTAAAAACCTTGAACGCTCCGAGCAAGATTTACGTGCTGTGGTGCAAGATATCGCAATGCGCTTGCCTATGCCGCCTTCTACAGATGTACCAGATGGTAAAGACGATTCTGACAACGTCGAAGTATCAACCTTCTCGAAGCCTACAGAATTTGATTTTGAGGTGCTTAGTCATGACGAGCTAGCAGAGCGGATGGGTCTCCTCGATATTAAGCGCGGGGTGAAAATTGCAGGCTCGCGTAATTACCTATTGCTTGGCGATTTGGCGCGTCTAGAGCGTGCCGTTTTAAACTACGCTATCGACCACATGTTGATGCGTGAGTTCGAATTGGTTTCTGTACCGACTTTGGTTAACCGCGCATGCATGGAAGGCACTGGGTATTTCCCAGGTGGCGAAGAGCAAGCTTATTTGGCCGAACGTGACGATTTGGCTTTGATTGGCACTTCTGAAGTGCCCTTAACCTCTATTCATTCTGGCGAAGTTCTTGACACAAGTGTTTTGCCACTACGCCGCGTTGCTTTATCACCATGCTACCGCCGTGAAGCTGGCACATATGGTAAAGACACAAAAGGCCTGTACCGTGTCCACCAATTTTGGAAAGTCGAGCAAGTAGTCCTTGGCCCTAACGATTTAGATTGGTCACTAGAAGAACATAAGCGTATGCTTGGCCACGCCACCGATTTGATGCAAGCACTCGAGCTTCCCTACAGGGTCGTTAATGTTTGCACCGGAGATTTGGGGCAGGGGCAGGTTCAGAAATTCGATATTGAGACATGGATGCCATCCCGTGGCAACTATGGTGAGACGCATTCTGCATCTCGCTTTCATGACTTTCAAACACGTCGGCTAAACTTACGCTATAAGTCGGGTAAAGGCAAGCCTCAGTTTTGTCACTCGCTTAACAACACTGTTATCGCGTCGCCACGTGTGTTGATTGCATTGCTCGAGAATCACCAAAATGCAGATGGTTCAGTGAATATCCCGCAAGTGTTGCAGCCGTATATGGGTGGGCAGCAAACGATTAGCTAGGGTAACTAACTAGTTCTCTTTAGTTTCTTCGTTCCGGGAGCCTGAGGACGCGCCGAAGCCGGACCCTCCGGTTGCATCATCCGACATGGCGTCACCCGTGCCACCTGCATCACCTGTGCCTGCAGAATCGTCCTGCGCATCCACTAAGCGACCGGGCTGAAAATGGTGACGGAATCTCCAACGTTTTTCTTCAGGGATGTGGATGACATCGGTAAAACTTAAGCGCGCGCGATTGGCTTGAATGATATTTAAACTCTCAATGGAGCGGCGCGGCTGAATTTCAATTTCGAGATACACCTTAATGGCGAACGGTAGCGACTGTTCTACTTTAGAATCCCAGCTATCCTCCCATAAGATGTCAAAGTCAGGACGCTTAGCATATTGAATGTCTAAGCTCACGATACGATCGTAAATCAAGGCATAAGAACCATCGCGAAAGGGATCGTCGTCGACAAGTGCGTCTTCACGGCGATATAACTCTAAGAAGTCCGAGCGCTGTGGGTTTTGCTTGAGTCGATAGCCAACCTCATTGAGGTAGGGATACAGCAAGCGGTCGCCGTCGTCAGATAAAGCTGGGATGTAACTACGACGGTTGACGATCAAGTCAAGCTTATCAGCTCCTGCGCCAATGATTGTTTGGTCTTCTC
>CAWWAN010000061.1:0-9622 GCA_963934925.1 uncultured bacterium
GCAGCCGCAGGACGACGCCCGGGATCTTCGCATTGCACGGGCAATAGATTACCTGTGCAAGAGCCCTTTAGTGAAGCGCCCAGATGACTGGGATACGGACAACACCTGGGCATACGTTTATTCACTGTGTGCACTTACTCGGGCCGGAAACAATGCTTACATTGAAAAGACGCATCGGACTAAAATGATTCGGCAGCGTGCACAGGTAATTATGCAAGAGCTGTATAAGTATCAATCGCCAATGGGAGGCTGGGCATACTACGCAGACGAAACGAAAGCGGTCACACCCAATTGGGCGACCTCCTTTCAAACTGCGGTGGCAGTGATTGGCTTGCTTGAAGCAAAACAGCTTGGCTGGAGCGTCGATGAGCATCGCTTGCGGGTGGCTATTGACACCTTAATTCATTGCCGCTTGCCGGATGGCTCTTACACTTATAGCGTCGAAATCATTCCTCGCGTTGATACTGGCACCGGCATTGATAATGTCAAAGGTGGCTTGTCCCGTATACAGTCGTGTAATTACGCACTGTATCTGGCTAAGCAGATGGGATATAAATCGCCGATTGGCCATGAACAAATCATAACGGGGCTGCAACAGCTGTTCGCGAATCACCACTACTTAGACATTGCTCGCGGACGACCTACCCCGCATGAAGCCTATCATTACAACTCCGGGTATTTTTACTTCTTTGGTCACTACTATGCTGGGCTGTTACTCGAGATGTTACCGAAGAAAGAGGCGCGACCATTCTTTAGCCCTTATGTCAATAGCGTAGTAAAGACACAGCACGGTGATGGATCGATGCTTGATTTCTTCCTGGACGCGTCAGGCAAAGAGTATGGTGCGGCATTCGGCGTTGCTGGTTTATGCCACGCCCGCAATAGCCTCAAGCAGTAAAATCACCGCGCCAAACAAGCGGCTTTGCATCCAATTTTTTTAGATCGAAATCACCCAATAATTGATGAGGTAGACACTCGTGCAAGTCGCGGGTCAATCCGGAAGCATAAGCTAACCAACCTATGATCTTCTGCGGACTCACATTGTGTTGTTTAAAGTGATTCAGGCTTGTGTCTCCATGACGCTTAGCTAAACGCTTACCGTCTTCTCCGGCGACTAGAGGCACATGCTTAAATGTTGGAACATCTACCCCCAGAGCCTGATAAATAGCTATTTGCCGAGCAGCACTATCGAGCAAATCATCGCCGCGTAACACCTCTGTCACGCCTTGTGCAGCGTCGTCGACTACGACAGCTAATTGGTAGGCTGCCTCGCCGTTATTCTTACTAACAATGAAATCAGACAATGACTTTGTTTCAAAATCCTTGTCGCCACAGAAACCATCGGTAAAGCGAATATTACTTTGGTCAAAATGAAATCGCCAACAAGCTGGGCGACCCGCACACTCGCTAGCCTCGCCATACGATGAAAACCGTTGGTAGCAAGTCAATGGATAAACAGTAGAGCCATCTTCAGCATGCGGCGCGCTGGCAGCCAACTCAATCTCACGGCGTGAACAAGCACATGGATATACATCGCCTTGACGGATCAATTGCTGCAGTGCCTCTTCATATAACGTGCTGCGCTGCGACTGAAAAACAATCTCTGAATCGTAATCGAGACCCAACCATTCAAGGTCGGTTATCAATTGCGCGGCAGATCCTTTTTTAACGCGAGGGCTATCTAGGTCTTCGACGCGTAATAATAAAGTACCGTTACGCGTGCGAATGTCGAGCCACGCCAACAAAAAGCTGCGGATATTTCCGAGGTGCATCACTCCGGTTGGGCTTGGCGCGAGCCGCCCTATGAGTGGTTTAGGCGTCATCAGAAGGATTTATACGGTCGAGTACCTGTCGCGGATAATCCTTAGATTTCTCGCTTTCAACCACCACATCTTTAAATTCTGCCTTGGCACCAATAACATGTTCGCTATCGCTATGCATACGTATTTTATGGCGCACACCGTGCTGCACAAACTCGCTACGCTTCAAAGTGCTACGCTCAAGAACAGTATTGCGGATGCCAAGCGTGCCCAGTAATTCAAACATTAATCGACTGACATCGTGCTGCTGACAGATATCGCAGATAACCACAATCTCAAAACCAGGTCGCGAATCTTTTGCCATAACGGGCAACAAATATGCTTCGAATATCTGTTGCTGACGTAATTTTTCTAGGGCGTGACCGATGACCTCACCCGTTTGGTCATCTACCATCGTGCGCAACTCGACGACACACTCCGATTCGTTAGCAAGCTCTTCAAGTTGCACACGCAGGAAGTTGCCACGATCTTTGAAATCGTTGCTACCCATGCCGTAGCCAACATGCTTAGTAATTGCAGCACTTCGTGAGGAAAAGTCGACTTGCCAAGCGCGTAGCAAAGCGACACCCGTCGGGGTGGCGCGTTCGGAGAGCAAATCAAAGCCACAGCTTGGCAATCCTTTCAGCAACTCGAGAGTCGCTGGTGCCGGCACCGGCATTTCACCGTGCTCGCAGTGAACCGTGCCGCTGCCGACTGGGATTGGAGAACAATACACTTTCTGTGGATTGAGCAAGTCAAGCAAACAACTCGCCATGCAGATGTCGACAATAGAATCGACAGCGCCAACTTCATGAAAATGAACTTGCTCGCGGCTGCTGTTGTGCACCTTCGCCTCGGCAGTTGCCAGGCAATCAAAGGCCGCTATGGACCACTTGCGCGCGCGCTTACTCAGGGCCACCTCGTCGATGATAGCTAGTACATCGGACAAATGACGATGTGGCTGATCTATGCCCGCGTCAACCGAGAAGCTGCGACCGCTAATGCCATGACGGGCAGCTTGCGCAAAAGATATTTGCACTTCGCCAAATGAGAATGACGCCAATAGTTCATCGGCAGCGGCCAAATCAACACCTGCGTCAGAGGCTAAATCGTAAAGACCTGACACCAACATGTCGCCTGCTACCCCGCCATATAGATTAAGGAAAACTCGCACTGAATTATTTTAACAACCCCGAGAGCGCAATGGGGAAATTGCTAGGCTAATCGCCATCACATTAGTGCAACCTATCTGTCTAAGACAACGCACCGCTTCGCCAAGCGATGCCCCCGTAGTGCTGACATCGTCGACCACGACCACCAACGAATCCTTGGTAACGTTGCGCAGGGGGAATCGCCGCGGCGCAAAACACCCCTGAACATTGGTGCGGCGCTCGATTGCGCCGAAGCCAGATTGCCTGCCAACCTGCTTTGTACGGCGCAACAAAGGCGCATGCTTTACATTAATTTTTTTCGCTAAGTGACGCGCCATAGCCGTGGGTAAATACCAGCCAATAATCGATCGCCGCAACGACGACGGAACCTGAGTGACAATAACTTCAGCCGCCTTCTCTTTGCTAATCAACTGTATAGCAGCAGCGGTAAACAGAGATTGCACAGCATAATAGTGGCTGCCAAAGGCTTCGTCTTTTGCCCGCGAGAGCAAGGGCACAACTAACCCATCGTATTCAAAGAAAGCATAACGCCGTTGGCACTCACGTAGCGGAACCTGAATAACTGTTGGCGACAACTCTAATGCGCAAGCTTCGCAAACACGTGCGCCAGCAGTAGGCACGACCACCAACAGCGCTACTTGCCCGCATGCACAACAGCTAGGCATCAACAAGGCGTCAATTAAGGAGGACATACTGCGTAGACGCAGAGGCCGTCTTTAAGACAGCATTTATTTAATCGGGTAGTGCGGCGTGCGCGCACCAAACATTTTGGCTGGCGGCGGCTTAACCCCTAAAGCCAATCGCAGTTTTTTCAGAAACGATTCAAGCGTATCGTCGGTAGAAACTTCGACACCGAACAGAGATCCGATTTCTTGAGAAAGCGCAATGTTGTCTTCGAATTCAAAAGCATGTGTGTTGATATACTTCAACAAAGAGCGTCGCATGGCTTTTTCGACCAACTTGTCTAAAAAAGATATCGTAATCAAAGATAGCGCTAAGATGCCAATCAATAAGCCTGTCGCCAAAGTAAAAGAATAAGAAACGGGCAGCAAGATAGACTGCATAAGCAATAAACCTGCAATGGTTATCAAACCAGCAGCAAACTGCGAACGCGCCTTGGCCTGCATCGCACTGCGCAACGGCTGCAACGAAACTAACTTTTCTCCCATCAGTCCGGACAAGCGATTGCTGGTTGAACGCCGCGACCCTGAAGCCAAGCTAAACAAGCCGCTAAGTAAAATACACACGGTTGCCAAAACCAAACTGGCTTTATCTACGAAATGCTCGAGGACTTGATCCATTATTCCCATTCTATGGTACCCGGAGGTTTTGATGTAATATCAAGAACCACACGATTAATACCGCGCACATTGTTAATGACACGGCTTGAGATAGCCTGCAAGCACTCGCGGCTTGGGTAAACCCAGTCGGCAGTCATCCCGTCATTCGACTGAACCGCACGAATCGCACAGGCCTCCTCGTAAGTACGCTGGTCACCCATAACACCTACAGAGCTAGCACCAGTGAGAACGGCAAAGTATTGCCACACCCCATGATGCTCGCCGCGCGACTCGAATTCTTCGCGCACTATTTTGTCGGCTTGGCGCAAACGCGAAATGCGTTCCGGCTGACAGTCGCCAACGCAACGTACCGCCAAGCCAGGGCCTGGAAAAGGCTGGCGATCTACCATTGCATCTGGCAACCCTAAAACGCGCCCAAGTTCACGAACTTCGTCTTTAAATAACCAACGTAGTGGTTCAACTAAATCGAGCTCAAGGTCGTCTGGAAGGCCGCCAACGTTGTGATGAGACTTGATGACTTCTGTAGCACCGCCGTGTGCAGCTACGGACTCGATCACGTCAGGATAAAGCGTGCCTTGCCCTAAGAAGTTGGCATTCGTAAAACGCTTGGCCTGCTCGCGGAAAATCTCAACGAACTCGTAACCAATGATTTTACGTTTTTTCTCTGGATCGGTTTCACCAGAGAGCTTGGCCAAGAAACGCTCTTCGGCCTCGATCGTTGTTAAATCTAAATCGAAGTGCTCGCGGAAGGCTATGTCGACCATGTCACGCTCACCCTCGCGCAACAAGCCATTGTCTACGAAAATAGCATGGCAACGCTTGCCGATGGCTTGTTGACAAATAGCACCTACCACTGACGAGTCTACTCCCCCAGACAGGCCGAGAATAATTTCGCCGTCTTCACCCACTTGCTCTCTCACCTTGGCGATGAGTTCAGTCGCTAAGTCCTGTGGTGTCCAGTCAGCATCGCACTTGCAAATATCAATCAAGAAGTTTTCCAGCATACGCGCGCCTTGCTGAGTATGGCCAACTTCAGGATGGAATTGAACTGCGTAGATCGAGCGCCCGGCATCGCCAATCGCGGCTTCGGGGCAATCCTCAGTATGGGCCATGCGCACGAAACCTTCCGGCAACGACTCGACGCGGTCGCCGTGACTCATCCAAACTACTGTTTCGGGATCAATGCCTGCAAACAGCGAAGACGTATCGCCAACCTGCATTTTCGTGAAGCCGTATTCGCGTGATTCGCCCGGCACAACTTTTCCACCGAGGTTTTCGCACAACCATTGCATGCCATAGCAAATGCCAAGAATCGGCACGCCTAAATCAAGCATTTCTATTGGCAGCTGCGGAGCATCGTTGGCATAAGCCGAGCCCGGTCCGCCAGAAAGAATGATGCCTTGCAATCCAGGTTGCTGCGCCGCAGCGAGTGCCTTATGCGGTGGTACGACTTCAGAAAAAACTTTATGTTCACGAATACGACGAGCAATTAGCTGCGTGTATTGCGAACCGAAGTCAACAATTAAGATGCGTTGGTGCATGATTAGTTTGTTTTCCAGTAGTTTGGGGCTTCTTTAGTGACCTGTACATCATGTGGATGATTTTCTTGCACACCAGCACCGGTAATGCGTACGAAACTCGCACGACTGCGGAACATTTCAATATCTTTGGCGCCAAGGTAACCCATACCCGAACGAATCCCACCAACGAATTGGTAAACGAATGGCGCGACTGGCCCGCGGGATGGGACCATTCCTTCAATGCCTTCAGGGACCAGTTTTTGCTGTTCAGAAACAGCCGCCTGACCATAACGTGCTTTGCCACCTTCGACCATAGCGGCTAAAGACCCCATGCCGCGCACAGATTTAAAGGAACGGCCGTTATACAAGAAGGGTTCTCCTGGCGATTCGTCGACACCTGCAAACAAGGAACCCAGCATCACACATTCGGCTCCGGCACCTAAAGCCTTAACCGCATCGCCAGAATGACGAATACCGCCATCAGCAACAACCGGCACGCCGGAGGAATTACAAAATTGGCTTACTTGGTATACCGCGGAAAACTGTGGCATGCCAACGCCAGCAACAACGCGAGTTGTACAAATAGAACCAGGACCAATACCCACTTTAATACCATCCGCGCCGGCAGCAACAAGCGCTTCGGCGGCTTCCATGGTACAAATGTTGCCAGCAACGACGTCTACATCGACGCGCTTCTTTAATTCACGCACCGTGTTAATGACGTTCGTCGAATGGCCGTGAGCAGTATCCACAACAAGGACATCTACCCCTGCTGCGACTAATGCTTCAGCGCGTTCGTAATCGAGAGTACCTATTGCTGCACCTGCCAGAAGGCATCCTTCTGAATCTTTAGAGGCATTGGGATATTCACTGTCCATGCGAATGTCACGCATAGTAATAAGTCCAGCAAGCGATTTATCAGCATTAAGCAAGACTAACTTCTCTACTTTTTGTGAAGACAGGATTTTACGGGCATCCGTAAGAGAAGTATTTGGCGGTGCAGTAACCAAATCGCGCGTCATCACTTCTGATGCTTGCTGCTCGTCGCCACCATGGAATTTCAAATCGCGGCGCGTAAGAATGCCAACGCATTTATTGTTCTCGTCGACAATCGGCAAACCAGAGATATTATGAGTTTGCATCGCCTCACGCGCTTCACCAACAGTGCCGGTCGGCGCCATCGTCAAAGGGTCACGTATTACGCCATGCGCGCTGCGCTTAACTATTTCAACCTCGCGAACCTGTTCTTCAATACTAAGGTTGCGGTGAATAATTCCGATACCGCCTTCCTGAGCCAAGGCAATTGCCAATCTCGATTCGGTGACCGTATCCATGGCCGCAGAGGCCAAAGGGATATTCAAGCGCACATTGCGCGAAAAACGAGTGAACGTTTCTACTTCAGTAGGGAGAACATCAGATTCTTGGGGTACAAGAAGGACGTCGTCAAAGGTGAGGGCTAGTGGAAGCTCCATAGTCTATTGTAACGAATTCAAATGCGTCTTGGTATAATGGACTAACCAAAATTTGGTGAAATCCATGGCAAATAGCACTACTGTTGACAAATTCCCGTTCGGACTAGATTCTGCTCAGATTGACGCAATGTACAGCATCGCAAATCGCGCGCTAGCTCAAACTTGCCATATGGTTTGGGAAGCTAATCATCGCGAAGATCATGCTGCTACCGACCCCAAAGTTGGTGGGCATGCTGCGGCATGCGCTTCGTCATTGCACCTCACGACGGCTATGCACATGGTGGCACGCGCTCCACAAGATTTCTGGTGTGGCAAGCCGCATATGGCACCACTTGACCACAGCTTGCATCATCAAATTGGCCTGTTTCGCGCCCAAGATGGCGGATGGATGACTGAGAATGATGGGCAAACCTTAATGAGTTGCTTACGTCAATTTTCTGCAGATGGCTCGCCTACTTTTCAGTCTTATCATGCCGCATCCGACGCCGACTCTTGGCGTATTTTACCAAGTGGTACTGTAGGTATTCCTCCAGTCAACTCAGGCTATCTTGCGCTAATGCACAATTATCTTGTAGATCGCAATCTCCAAGACAAAAAAGATATTCACTTTTGGTCCCTACTCGGCGATTCAGAATTTCGCGAGGGATCGCTATTTGAAGCGATTACCGATTTTGGTGAACGACGCTTAAACAATGTCACCTGGATTTTAGATTACAATCGCCAATCGCTAGACGGAACGCGATTAATCAACAACGAGGCGTTTGGTGGCACCGATGCTGATCGCATTAATGCAACCATGGTTGCCAACGGCTGGAATGTAATCGAACTTAAGCATGGTGCTAAGCGTCGTGCTGTATTTGCAGCGAAAGGTGGCAAGTTGTTACAGAACATCTTCGACAATCTACTTAGCGATTTTGATTTTCAGGCAATGCTCTGGAAACGCGACGCTAGCCTTATCCGCCTAGAATTTATCGAGCGCGATGCAAAGGTGAAATCTGTGCTAGATGGTCTCAGCGACGAGCAGTTGTTAGAAATCTACCAGGACCTAGGCGGCCATAATCTTGTAGACATCCTTGATGCTTATCAGCAATGCCGAGTGAGTGACAAGCCAACGATGGTTATCGCGCACACAATTAAAGGCTTCAATATGGACAACTTCGCAATGCAGGGCAATCACAGCTCATTGCCTAGCGAAGATGAAATTGACACCATGCTCGAAGGACAGGGTTTAACCCGCGAGCAACCCTACGGTCTCGTCGGTAGCTGGAGCGCAACCGGCCCAGAGCGTTCAATGCTTGAAAAACGTGGCGAGTTCATGCGTAACGGCATTGAAAACGAAGAACAGTTAGTGGTAGATAAAGCCGCTGGCTACTCTGAAATTTTCTCGGCGCCCTTACCTACCGATTTTGGCATCAACATTTCGATGATGCCTATTGTGCACACCCAATGGATGTGGGGACAAGTCGCTAACAAAATGACGCGCATCGGCTCGCATATCGATTTCGAGAACGCCGGAGCGGAAGGCTTGCCAGAATTGAACGCCTCCGAAAAAGCATGGGAAGCAGCATCACAGCTAGCGCTTACCATGTCTCCAGACGTGGGCACTTCGACCAACATCAATCCCTCAATGGATGGCAAGGTTTACGGCGAAAGTGGTGTACGTGATTGGGAATCAGAACTCAAATGGGAAGAGCGTGGACGCCCCGAGTTATACGACACTACGGATCCAACGTCGCGCCATATTCGTTTTGAGATTTCTGAACAAGCGGCAATGTCGGCAGCAGGTTCATTCGGAATGGCGGCCAAATTATTCGGAACGCCATTGATGCCGATGATGACTGTTTATGATTTCTTCATAAAACGGGCGCTCGATCAACTTTACTACAATGTTTATTGGCGTTCGTCGTTCTTGTTAATTGGTACTCCATCTGGCATCGCGTTGTCCCCGGAAGGCGCTCAACATTCATGGAAATCTGACATCCAGATGCCATCGATGGTCACCTGGGAACCATGTTTCGCCAAAGAGATGGAATGGATTCTCGCCGACGCCATGCAACGCCATGTGAGTAACGACAACATTGACCGCGAAGGCGTGGTCGTGCGCGCGGTGACAATGGGTGTACGCCAAAAAGAATTCAAAACGCGTATCGCAGCACAACAGCAATATAAAGGCATGTCCGAGAGTGACATGTACGAGGCCGTGCGCACCGATGTGCTTGCCGGTGGATACTGGCTAGCCAACCATGAAGGTGCGGCCGATTATCAGCCCGGAGAAAACGTGGTGACAATCATTGCTATGGGCGTGATGGGAACCGAAGCCATTGCAGCTGCCGACGCACTGCTCGAACGTGGAATTTA
>CAWWAN010000062.1:0-9541 GCA_963934925.1 uncultured bacterium
GTGGCGCAAGCGGGTAACCCTGAGCGTTATTCCTTCGGCGTAGGTCGCGCTTTAATGAACTGGAACACTCGCGACACTTTGTCTAAAGGTTTAGAGTGGGCTAAAGATTATGATGCTGGCAAAGCTAAGTGGAATCCACGATATTCTGAATTCTTGGGATTAGGCAATGGCACGGTTCCAGTAAGTGTGCACACGCAAATTTACCAGGTGGTGCTCACAACGCTAACGATGCAGGTTAAAGAGCTTGGCTTGCGTTCGTTTATTGACCACGGCACCTTTGACGGTTACAAAACGGGTCCCATCGCTGCCGCGCTTGGCGTTCCCGTAATGAACGGTCCGCGCCAGTTTTGGTTCGACCGCTCCAATGCGCGCATCATGGGTAACGCTGCGGGTTGGGCTGAAGCCGAAGGTTTGATTTTAGGTTACAACACCGACTCTCCCGTTGTGCCTCAAGAAGAGTTGCCTTTGCAGGCAGCGATGGGCGTGCGCCTTGGCGCGGGCACTAACGAGACCGCCCTCAAAGGCATGACAGCTTACGCATCGCAAGCGCTGCTAATGGAAGACGTTGCCGGACGCTTAATTGAGGGCCTTGACGCTGACATGGTTTGCTGGACAGGGGATCCAGTTGACCCGCGTTCATCGGTGTTGAAGGTGTGGATTCGTGGTGAAAAAGTTTACGATACGGACTCCGAAAAACGCCGTTTTTAAAATTAAATGTTAAGTTTAATCGCCTTTAGTCTGGTTACTCCGCAAATCGCTTTAGATGCAGGAGTCGCCTTAACTATGGACGACCGCCATGTCATACACAATGCGCGGATACTGATTAGCGCAGCTGGTAATATAGAAAATATTGGTCGTCAATCGGGTGTGGCAATACCCGAGGGTTACCAGCACTTAAGTTTCCCAGAGTCATTCGTGTGGCCGGGCGGTGTTGATTTACACTCTCACACACAAACGGGTGGTTGGGGTGACATTAACGACATGGTGCATCCTGATAATCCAGAGTTGCGCACACTCGATACCATACGCGCCAATAATCAGTTGCATCAAGTAGGGCGGGCCGGTGGCGTAACGATGGTTAATGCGATTCCTGGTTCGGGCACCAATATTTCTGGCGCCGGCACCTTGGTGCAATTAGTGAACTCGAGCCATGTCGAAGACGTGGTTTATAAATACCCTGGTTCTGTGAAAGTGGCTCAAGGCTACAACCCCGAACGTGGTGATGACCTCGGAGCGAGTCGCATGGGCATGTGGTGGATGCTGCGCTGGTATCTCGATCGCGCAGATGAAATCGCGCAAGCCGATGCTTTGGTAAAACATCCTGATATGGCGTCCATCGCCGGAATCTTTCAGAAGAAGCATCCTTTTTTGGTGCACACTGCTGGTGCGCGAGACACTTATGGCACCGTGCGCATGTTTCAAATCGAAGCCGGAGTTCCCGTCATCGTAAGCCATGGTTCGTTCAACGGTTTTGCGGTTGGTAAAGAATTGGCAGAGGTTGACGCTAGACTAAATATCGGCCCACGTAATTTTGATTTTAACGTTGCGAGAAATGCGCAAGTCCGCGGTTTAGTTGAGGCCTATGAATCCGCTGGCAACACGGACATATCTATTCAAACTGATGCTTCAGTGATTCCGCAAGAAGAATATGTTTATCAAGCCACATTGGCTGAGCGCCTAGGGTGCTCAACATGGATAGCACTTGAATCCATCAATGTGCGTCCTGCTTCTCAAATTCAGATCGACGACCGACTCGGACGCCTTGCCGTTGGCTTGCGCGCAGACTTGGTGGTTAGTTCTGGTCAACCTTTAGACCCGCGTGCTGCTGTAGAACTTGTAATAATTTCTGGAGAAGTTGTTTACGACATCAGCGATGGGCAAATGTACTAATCTTTATAGATGATAATTTCTTCACTTTTAATTACGCTAACTAGCTCACCCGCCTGGCAGCAAGCCGACGAGCGTGAACTAGTAGGGCGTGCCACTGCTTATCGCCTCGACCGTATCGAAACTCTTGATGGCGATGCTTTAACCAATGCAACGGTGCTTGTGCAAGATGGCATCATCCAACGCATCGGTAAAGTCGTGATTATTCCTGAATATGCCACTGTTCATGACTTGCGTGGCACGGGGGCAGTTATGACTCCGCCATTGGTGTTGTCGCACGCTAACTTTTTACAAAGTGATCGTCGTGACGGTGGCAACAATTCACGTTTTCTTGCAGCCGACTCGCTGTGGTTAGCAGCAGATTGGCAGACCGGCTTGTGGGAATATGGTGTGGGCATGGTGGCAGTAGACCCCCCAGGGAATGGCGCGCCAGGACGTACATCGGTGTTGAAGGTTGCAGCATCTGAGAAGCGGCCCGAAACTTTGGTTGACGACTTGCACCTTAAGCTGGACATGGCTACCAACTCTTCTGCTAAGAACTTGATTCGCGATGGTATCAAAGCAGCTGAAGCAGCTATTGAAAACGAAATTCAAGCCGAGAAAGACTGGAAGAAATCTCGCAAAGAGTGGGACGCCAAGAAAGAAGAAGAGAAGAAGGCTGCAGAAGCAGCGAAAGCTAACGGTGAAAAAGCAAAGAAAGTTAAAGAGGGCGACGAAGAACAAGGTCCGCCGGAAACCTTTGAAGCACCAGGAATAAAAGACAATGAGCAAGCTTTTGTGGATTGGGTCCGCAAAGAGCGCACCGTGCAAGTGCACATGCGTTCGGCGTCAGATTGGTTGCACTGGATGCAAATCATGGAAGACCGCGAGGAAAATTACGAAGTTGTGTTCTCTATGGGTAGCACGACCAATTTGCACGAAGTCATCGACAGTGTTGTCGCTAGCGGAGCACGCATTTACTTGCCGGCACGCGGGCACTTTTTACCTTACACGCGTAATCGCGTCAACATTGCTGCAGAGTTCGTCGCAGCAGGTTGCGAGAAATTGATTCTCTCGCCGGCATCGAACAGCATAGCTGGACTAAGGGATTTGCGAGCTAGCGTATCACGCTTGATTGCCGAAGGCCTTGACGAAACTATTGCCTTACGTGCAATTACCCTCGAGCCTGCTTTGGCTGTTGGGCAAGAAGAAGTGATGGGCACTATCGCTATAGGTATGCCTGCGTCATTCGTCATCTGGAGTGGCGACGTTTTCGACCCACTCACCGAAGTCGATAGTTTGGTGCTAGATGGCGAAGAGAAATTCAACCGCGAACAATTTGAGTCCGAGTTACTACGATGAAAACAATCCTACACTTAATATTGGTATCCGTTCTTTGCGCGAATGTTAACGCGCAAGATCAAGACAGTAGTTACCTCGCAATCGTTGGCGGCGACATTCACACTGTTACTGACGGCGTGATCATGAAGGGCGTCGTGCTTTGCAAAGACTCACGAATTCTGAAAGTTGGTAAGCGCGTACGCATCCCTGAGGGTGCCGAAATCATCAACGCCGAAGGTATGCAAGTTTACCCAGGCTTGATCGCTATCGACGCTTCAGGCATCGTTAGCGGCCGTGGTGCCGCTGTCGCCGATTCTTACGATCCATACGCTTTGAACATCGACTTAGCTTTGGCTGGCGGAATTACCACCGTGCAAACTGGCGGAATGGTTGCCAATCTAAAGCATGGTACTATCGATAACGTCCTCGTTGGTCCGACGGAGTGGGTTAATCTTAATTACTCATCAACGTCATCAGCGGGTCGCCGCCGCGTTCGTGACGAGTTCTCTAAGGTGCGTGATTTTATGCGCCTTCATCGCAGCTGGGAGTTAACCTCTTCGATGGGTGAAGATGCCGGTGATGAACCAGAGGCGAAAGGTGTTAAGCCAGAATATTTGTCGCTGCTGAAAGGTGAAGCGACAGCACGACTCTCAGCGAATTCGTTAAAGGATTTGTTGGCGACTTGCGAGTTGCTCGAAGAATACCCAATGCAATCTGTGATTTTTGGTGGTCAAGAAGCGTGGGCTTGCGCCGGACGTCTCGGACGTGTTAACGCGCGCCTGGTTATTACTCCGCGAAATAAAAAGTGGGCTAGTGATGATTTGAATCGACCAAGTGGCTGGACCATTGAAAATGCAAAAACGCTTTGGGAGCATGGTGTTAGATTTGCGATTCTTCCTGGCGAGAATTCGATTTCACTGATGGGTCTTGCGGGTCGTGACTTGATGACCCTGCCAATGGAAGCAGCCTTTGCTATCCGTGGTGGGTTGCAACAAGACGCTGCCTTACGTGCGATCACTATCGACGCTGCTGAGATGCTTGGGATTGATCACCGCTTGGGTTCTATTGAGGTCGGGAAAGACGCTAACATTATTGTTTGCGACGGCGATCTTTTTCATTACCGCAGCTTTGTGCAATGGGCTGTCGTCGATGGAAAGATGATGTATGACAAGCAACGGTCATCGTATTTTGCACACATTCGCCCTCGTGCTGAAGAAGTGATTGACGAAATAGAAGAAGAGACTATTATCGACGCCCCTGAGGTAGTCGATAATCCCTAGTCTCTAATTGGCAAATCCAAAACTTTCTATTGGTAAACGCGCTCCGGCGTTTACTCTCAAAGACGATCAAGGTGAGCGTTTCCGCTTAACCGAACATCGCGGACGCTGGATTGTAGTTTTCTTTTGCCCGGCGCATACTATTAATTCGTGTCGCACCGAAGCGGCTGACTTCAATAAATACCTGGCCGAATTCAAAAAAGCTGGCGCATTTTTGGTTGGTATTAGCAATGCACCTAAAAAACAGTTGGCAGCTATGCGCACCGAATCCGGTTTGCCTTTCCCAATGCTAAGCGATGGGTCCAGCGCAGTCGCAACCGGATATGGCGCCTTCCGTGACGTAAAGCGCGGCGGCTTGCAATACCAAACTCATGTGCGCTGTACGTTTATTATTGACCCATCGGGTAAGATAGTGTCTATGTGGGACAATTGCCGCGTTAAGGGGCACGCCGAGCGCGTGCATAAAACTTTTCTGAAAGCACTACAAGAAGAATAAATGGCTGACAAGATACGACCGTGGTTAAAGCGCATTACTGGCGCGATTACTGGCGGACGAACTTACAATCTCAGTGAGTCTGAGGCCCAAGAATTATTCTATTTGTTTTTAGACGGCGCGGGCACCGATGCCCAGCTTGCGGTGTTCTTGTCGGTGATGCGCAGTAAAGGCACGACTGCCGAAGAGTTGGTCGGCGCTGCCCGCGCTGCACGCTCACGAATCGTTTTTCCGCAGTTACCAGAAAACTGTGTAGTAGTTGCAACGAGTCGCTTAGGCAAACACACTGCGGCCCCTCTGGGCTTGGCAGCCGCCGCAGCAGCCGCCGCTGCTGGCGTACCAGTCCTGTTGCAAGCTTCGCCTCGATTAAGGTGGGGAGGATTGACTCCTGGCGACTTGTGGCAAGAAATGTGCAGCCCGCTTACTGGAGACGCCCATCATGTTGAGTCCATGTTTGATAACGGCCCACTCGCTTGCTGGAACCCAACCATTTACGATGACGGCTGGCAGCGCCTACAACGCATCGAAGACGAAACTTTGCTACGCGGTATTCCTGATGTCGTTACAAAGTTATTGGTGCCAGATGGCTCGCGGACTATGTCGGCTGCGGTTCCTGGGCCCGTGCTTGGTATTGCGGTCAATGCACAAGAGTCTTTGCAGCACCGCCATGCCTTGATAGTGCAAGGCTTCGATGGCTCAGTCGACCCATCGACTCTAGAAACAACACGCGGCATGCGCATTGTCGATGGAGTCAAGGCGCCGCTGCGTATCCACCCGGGCGATGTCGCATTGTTCGAATCTGACGAGCCACATTTTTTATCCGACGATCATCTAAAGGAAGCCGCTGACGTGACTCATCAAGTGTTGCTCGGTGTGGCGAGCCCCGCGCTGTCATCGACTTTGCTAAGTGCAGGATTAATGATTTCGCTGGCCAAACCGAACGACTCGGTGGCCACTTGCGTTGCGCTAGCAGGCGAGGCAATCCGTAGCGGGGCAGCTCAGCGCTTGCTTGAATCGTTCCGTGATTAGAACTTATATGCGCTATATCCTTCGAATAACCCGGCACAGTAATTGCACTAAGTGGATATGAAGATTTTTCTCAGCGGTTGCTTGTTGCTCGCAGCGTGTGGCATGGTCGCCAACGTTTCCCGCGTTACCGATGACAATATCGATGGCTTGCTCGCGCTTGAGGATGGCATCTATACCGGCGCCGCTCCGGATGATGCGGCAGCGTTTGCCGCACTTGCTGCGCTAGGGGTGAATACGGTGGTTTGCGTTGACAGCGTACAACCCGATGTCGAGTTGGCAGCCGAGTATGGTTTGAGTTATATCCATATTCCCGTCGATTACGATGAAATTGATGAGCATGCGTTGTTGAGCATCAAGCGTATGATTGTTGAGCGACCTGACGATATATTTTACATCCACTGTTATCACGGTAAACATCGTGGTCCGGCCGTAGCAGCCATTGCTTGGCGCCAACGTAGCGGATGTTCTTCGGCTAGTAGTTTAAGGGTTCTAGAAATAGCGGGGACCTCCAAGGATTATCCCGGACTATGGAGCGCTGTAAGCAATTGGCAGGATTCAGGCGTTTCCGAAGCGCAATGGCCAGCCTTGCATGCCGTCGCTCAAATAGAATCTTTTGCTGGTGGCATGGCAAAGCTTGATAGGAATTGGGATCGCATTAAATTGTTACATAAAAACAATTGGCAAGTGCCCGCGAGTCATCCAGATTTAGTGGCCGTTAATGAAGCGCGCCAGACGCGTGACTTATTAAGCGGCTGCGCCGAGGGCATACCTACCGAGTTAGTTGGCGACATTGATTTTGAAAAGCGCATTAACCAATCCGTGGCCTTGGCAGATGATATGTACCAAGCCTTAGTCCATAAAAAAAGCGAGGCAGTAGAAGATAGTTACAAAGAATTAAAATCTTCGTGTGTCTACTGCCATCGCAAGTACCGCAATGATTAGGGTGTGAGGTGTTAGTATTCGCTGAATGCAATCCCGCGGTCGTCAACGCCTGCTAGGTCGGCGAAAATCTTACCGGTGTCGGTTACGTATACCCATCCAGCTAGACCGTTGAAAATAGGCTCGCTGATGCCACTTGGCATGACGCGCACTGAGCTCAAACCATTTACAGGGTTCACAGGCATCGCGTTTAGGTAAGGCCCGAAGAAGCGGTCTTCGAAGCGTCCACGCTGATGTGTTGAGCCGTCGCTGCGAGTGCGACCAAGAATCTGCAACTCGAAGTCATTGCTGTTTTGCGCAGGGTGTACTTCTGTGCCATCCATTTCGTGGTCCATCGAAAAGCGGAACACGGCAGTGCGAATCAGCGATAGGTTGTCTTGTAGATCAACATTGCGCTCGCCAGTCTCTTGGATGGCGGGTAGTGCGGTCATAAAAGCTACTGTGGCTACGGCGAATACCGCAGCGAAGGATTCTAGTAAGGGAAGTCTTTTTTTCATGGTTTTAGTCATTGGGCATCTATACTTCGGCTTTTTGCGACTTCGTACTGTAGAAAAAGGATGTTTTTATTAAAAATAGTTGCAAACAGGGGTAATTCCTCCTAAGTTTCTTGTCTGTGGGGCCTTCTGAGCCCCCTTTGTCTCTGGGTAAGCCAGAATGGGCATCTGCCAAATATAATGAAACTAATCATCGCTGAAAAACCAAGCGTTGCTAATGACTTAGCAAACGCACTTCCAGGCAAGTTTACGAAGGTCGAAGACTCTTACTGGCAGGGGGAGAACTACCTTATCTCCTGGGCAGTTGGCCACTTGCTTGAGTTGGCCGATCCTGAGCACTACAACCCTGCTCTTTCTGGGTGGTCCCTCGCTGACTTACCGGTTATTCCCGAGCAGTTTGTACGTAAGCCGCGCGAGGGCGCGACCAAGCAGTTGCGCGTGTTGAAGAAGCTAGCGCAGCGCGAAGACGTAGATACAATACTCAATGCTTGTGATGCCGCTCGCGAGGGCGAGTTGATATTCCGTGAGATTGAAGCATTCATGGGCACTGGTAAGCCATCAGAAAGGCTGTGGTTGCAGTCGATGACTAAAGACGCCATTCTTAGCTCTTTCGAGGACATTCGCCCTGGAAAAGAGTTCGAGGGACTGTCTGATGCCGCATATTGTCGCGCCGAGGGTGATTGGCTGGTTGGCATCAATGCGACCCGTGGCATAACTAAGCGCCTCAAAGGGCGTCGCGAGCGCGGAGTATGGTCTGCAGGCCGTGTGCAAACGCCGACACTAGCTGTATTGGCGCATAAAGAAGTTGAGGTGCTAGCGCACATACCTATAGATTTCTGGCGCTTAAAGGGTTCTTTCTCTGCCAATGGTTCTAAGTATGATGCCACTTATCGGACATCGCGCTCGGGCAAGGACGGCGACAAGATATGGAAGGAAGCTGATGCGGATGCAATGGCAAAATTTTGCGAAGGGCAACCGACGGCAGTTACCGAGAAGGCGTCTAGCTCTACGCGTAATGTGCCTGCTCTGTTCGATTTGACTTCGCTACAGAAAGAAGCCAACAACCGTTTTGGATTCTCAGCAATCAGAACTTCAGGTGCCGCACAGCGTTTGTACGAAGGTCATAAAATGCTAACTTACCCGCGTACAGATTCGAAGGCCTTGCCCGAAGATTATGTTTCAAAGATTGACGAGCTGCTTAGCGGAATCGCTAGCGGCGAATTGAGTAAAGCATTTGCGGATGGCAAGCAAGCCCTTAATTTCACGGAAGCCGCCAAGTTGATTATTGCAGATGGGAAGCAACACTCCAAACGTAATTTTGACAACTCGAAGGTAGGGGATCACTTTGCGATTATCCCTACGGGGCAATTACCCAAGACCACTCTGGGGGGTGACGATGCTAAGATTTTTGAATTAGTGACACGTCGTTTCTTAGCTGCGTTTATGAAGCCATCGAAATGGGAAAACGTCGTTCGCGAGACTGTAATTTCGCCTCTGGGCAAAGACCCTTTAACATTCTTTAACGAATCAAAGCGTATGGTTTATCCGGGCTGGATGCTGGTGCATCGTATGCCGAAGGCGTCCGAACAACTGGGAGACCTTGGGGTAGATGTCGGCGAAACTGCGACAGGCACCACGAACCAAATTGCGTGTGAGGCCGACTCAACTCGTCCACCTAAGCGTTACACCGAAGCTGGACTGTTGCGCCAAATGGAAATTGCTACCGATGTTGCGGCAGAAACCTTTGAAGATATTGACGATGGAGAAGTGGTAGCGTCCATGCAGGGCAAAGGCTTAGGTACGCCGGCAACGCGTGCGCAAACTATCGAAGCTCTGGTGCGTAAGGGATATGTTCTGCGTAACGGTAAAACTTTACGAGCTGCGGCTAAGGGAATTACTTTAATTGACTTCTTGGAGCGAGTAGGCGCGATTGATTTGGCTAAGGCCGAGCAAACTGCCGAAATGGAGTCTTCGTTGTATAAAGTTGAGCATGGCGACATGCACCGCGCAGACTACATGGCTTCAATAGAGTCGACCACTCGTGTATTGGTTGATAAATTCGTCAACTTCTCTTATGAAGAGCTATACAAAGATGAAGAGTC
>CAWWAN010000063.1:0-9343 GCA_963934925.1 uncultured bacterium
TTGATTTCGATGCCTTCAGCGGGAATGAGGTTGGCAATGCTTGCCCCGGGGTTCAACCATTGCCCGGTTTCTGCGTTTAAGCGTAATGCGCGGCCGTCGAAGGGCGCATATAAAGCGCAGCGCTCCAGGTTGAGCCTAGCCAATATTACTTGCGCATTTGCTGTCTCTAACGATGCTTCTGCTAAAGCAATCTGTGGCTTATGCGCCGTTATGTCACTAGGCGCCACATCGCTTATACGCTGCCAATCTTTCACAGACAATTCAGCCGCAGCGTTCTCAAGTTGCAATTTGGCGGTGGCCTGCTTCACTGCCGCTTCTGCAATCGCCAAGTTTTGTGCAAAGTCACTGTCGTCGATAGTTGCTAGCACCTCACCTTCACTAAAGCTTTCACCGCGTCGCAACTTATCGTTGACGCTTAACAGCGTGCCTTGCACTTTTGATAATAAGGCAACATTGCCCTGAGTTTGTACCACGCCAAAAGCGGGCACCTCAATTTGATAGTCCGCCGCAATGGCTTCAATAACATTCACTCGCGGCACATAGGCTTCGATCTCTTGCTCGCCCAATTTAGGAGCAGTGGCCAACAAAGCTTGCCTGATGACAAGGCCAACAGCGATGACTGCGAGCGGCAGTATTATTTTGAGAAAAGTTTTCATTGTTGTCGCGTAAAGCCGCCGCCAATTGCGAGATGAAGATCAACACGATTCTGCATTGTGAGCATGCTGATATTTAAGTTCTGATTTTTTGCTAAGTTAACGGCCAACTGCGCGCGGACGACATCGGTGGCATGACCTTGCCCTAGGCTTAAGGATTCTTTATTGATGACCAAACTCTTGCGCGCGAGGGACACTTGTTTCGCGCTATTGCTTATTTGTAACCCTAGTAGATGTTCGTTGTTCAGCAGGGTGGCAACTTCGGCATAAGCGCGCAAGCAATGTTGCCCAAAGCTCAGGCTGCTGGCTTGATATTGATTTGCCGCCGCATCTTGCTGCTTACGTAGCGCGCCGCCATGAAAAAGAGGAGCCAGAACGTTAGAGCCAAAATTCCAGGTGCGATAATCACCGTCTAGTAAGTTGCCTAATTCATCAGAGCTGCCGCCAATCGAAGCGCCAATCGAAAAGCTCGGGTAAAGCGAAGCGTGTGCAACGTCTACCTTCGCTGCAGCCGCGCGTAATTGCGCCTCAAGGCCAATCAAGTCAGGGCGGCGTGCAATTAATTGTGCGTCTATATTCAGCGCGCCTAAATTGTTAATCGTGTGTGGTTGCGTGTTTGCTACGACATCAAAGTCGTCACTAGAGACTAGGGTTTGTAAGGCCGACTTTAACTGCTGCAGTTGCATCTCGCTTTGGGCTAACTGTGACTCGGCATTCAGGACTTCGCTACGCAGAGCTAACACCACTTGGCTGTTGCTGATTAGCGTTGAATTGTCTTCAGCAATGGCTAGTAAATCGGATTGCAACTCAATGTTGTTTTTTAGAATGGCGACTTGCGCTGTTGTGAAGTTGTAAGCAATGAAAGTACGTGCAACTTGACCGCTTATTGCTAAACGAGCCGCCGCGTAATCCGCGGTGCTAGCATCAAGTTGAGCTAATGCTGCTGCTTCTTCTGCGTCGAGGCGTCCGAAAAAGTCTAGCTCCCAGCTTAGATTCAAGTCTAGTGCGGCACGGTTTGACTCGACGGCCACCACATTTCCCGCACCGGGTATCGGCAGACCGATGAGGGTAGTGCGTGACTTGCCAAAGTTTGCGCCAAGATCAAGTGAAGGCAGTTGCTGGCCAATGATGGCACTGGTTGTGTCGGATACGGCTTTTAACTGGTGGGCCGCCGCAGCTAAATCCAAATTGCGGTCGAGCACTTGCGCGATAAGCTCGTTTAGATTGTCGTCATTCAAGTCATGCCACCATGCGTCAAGTTCGGCTTGCTTGTTAACGGTGAAGGCCTCGCCGCCTAATTCAACGGTAGGCGGTAGGGTGCTTGGAGATGTTGCGCACGCAGCGAGTAATGCCGATAAAGATAGATAGAGCTTATTCATTGCTGAAGCCTGCGGTGCAAAACTCAATTAATTGTTCGGCAATAAAGGTATTGTCATTTAATTGTTGTTGATCAGGAGCCAGTGCGCGTGAGACAGTAGTTTGCGAATACAGAATATGCAATAGCGCGCCAATCATGAACTCGCCACGTGCCAAAATTTCGGCAGTCCCTAGCTGGGGTAGTGTGTTATGAATCGCATCAATAAACCGCGCTGCGACCGGACGCGCCTCTTGCGCGAGGAATGCTTGTAGCGCAAGATTCTGCTCGCGATGTGCCTGGCCTAAGATGCACGGAATATCACAATTGTCTTTGGATAAAATATCAATTGCTGGCTCAAGAAAACAGCGGACGACATCTTCGGTCGAGTGTTCATTAGTGAGTGCATCAAGGCGAAGCAAGCGCTCAGCGTTAAGTGGGCGCAGGGTGTTACCGACCAGCTCGAAGAGCAATTGCTCTTTCCCGCCAAAATAGTAGCTGACGGCAGCCAAGTTGACGCCGGCTCCGGAAGTGATTTGGCGCAGTGAAGTATTGGAATACCCATGTTTGGCAAACAGCTCTTGGGCTGTGTCCAGTATCTTCTGCTTGGTCTCGGTGTTGTTCAAGACCGTATGTTAAACGGTCGTTTGATTTAAACAAGTGTTTTATGTTTGGCATTCAGGGCAATAGCAGCTAGCGCGCTGCCCAATCACTTCATTCAGGATAATTTCCTTGCAAGTGCCGCATCTCTGCCCCTCACGCCCATAAACCAGTAATTTTTGCTGGAAATAGCCGGGCTTACCGTCTGAGCTAACGAAATCGTTAAGGGTAGTCCCGCCACGTGCGATCGACTTCTTTAACACGCTCTTAACATTCTTCGCTAGTACTGCATATTCAGCATCTGAAACCTGATTAGCGGGTCGTAGTGGGCTAATTTTGCTCATAAACAGCGATTCGGCGGCATAAATGTTGCCCACGCCGACGACTACCTTTGGGTCCATAATAAAGGCCTTGACCGCTATCGAGCGTTTTTTGGACTTCTCAACAAAGGTTTTTGCGGTGAATTTGCGGGTTAGCGGCTCTGGTCCGAGATGCGCTAGCAAACGGTGCTCGCTATTTTCTCCGGTGAACGGCAGCCACAGTCCGAAGCGCCGAGGGTCGTGATAGCGCAATAAGCCGCCATCATCGAGACGCACATCAATGTGATCATGCTTTTTCGGCGCCTCATGCTTGGCACAGGGCGGGTGGTAGCGCAAGCTGCCCGACATTCCTAGATGAACGAGCAACTTGAGATGGCCTAACTCGAAAATCAGGTATTTCGAACGGCGTAACAGATTATGGACGGTTTGTCCCTTGGCCTTGCTGCCCATTGAAGCCGGTACTTTATAGCGCAGCGAATTATTGCGCACCGTGATACCCGTTATTTTTCGCCCCAAGACGTGCGGCGCAATTCCGGCGCGCGTGGTTTCAACTTCCGGAAGCTCGGGCATTCCCTAGGCCGTGTCTTCTGAATCGAAGTCTTCGAGGAAATACACCAACATGTATTCTTCGGCAGTGTGCTTTGGCCCTGGTAAATGCCGTAAACGGCGCGCGGCTGCCTGAAGGTGGCGTTCGCGGTGGAAGTGATAGGACTCGACTCCGACACCAGAATCTTCTGGCTGAGTAGGCTCAAGGCCTAGTGCTTCCTCTGCTTCTTCCGGAGTCATTGAGGTCATTCCGCTTTCCGCCATTAATTGCTCGAGGTCGTGCAGTTTCTCTGAGGAAACCCCTATCAGGAATTCCTGGAAGGCTAGCCCTTCGTCCTTGCTCATGCGCTCACGACAAAAATGGTCGACGAATTCAGGTGCGCATCCAGCTTGCAACAAGCGCATGATTTCTGAAATGCCAAGCAGGGTACCGACACTAACCACGATGTTGCGGCGGGCGTCCCAAACGGCTTCTAGCAGTGGGAAGAACTTGCGTACCGCTTTAGACGGATTGGCGTCCCACAAAGAAGTCAAACTGCGTACAGCCTTGTCACGCACTGAGCGCGGCAAGGTGGAATCCATTGAAACACTCAAAAGAAGCTCTTCTGCAAGCTTTAAATAAACACAGGCGTGAATCCTCTTTTCAATGATTTTGAATAATTCAGCATTGTCAGGCGCAACTTCTTCAGTTAGATATCTGACGAGTCGCCAAAAGTTCAGGCGCGCCATCGTGATTGAACGCCACAACAAAGACCGCGTCGGCAGATACATTTCGTAATCAGCGTCGGTGGCGTTAGCGATTAATTCAACCAACGTGAACAGCGATCGCTCGCGCCGCCCCAGTGATTTCTCTTCGAGCACTGCCGGAAAAGATTCAAGCGAGTCGCGAATAGAATGGATGCGATCGATGTGCTTGGTGCACAACTTTTGAAAGTGCTCGGCGTCTTGGTGCCCGCTAGTTTCTAAAACTTGCCAAAAGTCAGATAAAGCACTCTGCTCGCGTTCAGTGAACGGCGTATCAGTGCCAAAATGTAACTCGGGTGCAACCACACTATTAGTGTAATGTTTAATTCGCGTAATGCAATACTCTTAGAGGGTATTGTATTGGCGATCTCCAGCGTCTCCGAGCCCTGGGACGATGTAACCCTGCTCATTTAGGCGTTCATCGAGCGCACCGAGACATATCCTCACATCCGGGTGTACCGCTTCGACAGCTGCAATGCCTTCCGGGGCAGCAAGTATGGCCAAGAAACGAATATCGGTCGCACCCCATTTCTTGAGGATATCAATAGCGGCAATCGCGGTGCCGCCGGTTGCCAACATCGGATCCACCAGTAAACAAACATCCGCTGGCTTATCACCTAACTTTTGATAGTAAGTAACCGGCTGTAGGGTAACTTCGTCACGAAATAGGCCAAGGTGACGCACTTCTGCTTGCGGTATCAACTCGAATAAGGGCTCAGCCATGCCCAGCCCCGCGCGTAGTACCGGCACAATCGCAATAGACGCATCCATTTCAACGCCCCTAAATTCGGCAACCGGAGTCTCGACGACCTTCTCGCGGCAAGCCAAATCCTTGGTCGCATCAACGCCTAAGAAAATCGTGAGTTGCCGCACAATAATTCTAAATTCAACCGAAGAGGTGTTTTTGTCGCGCAGGCGGGTGAGCAGGCTAGCGACGATGGGGTGATTAAGTAAGGCGACTTCCATTGTTTACATTATCTACTGATACATTAACATAGACGTATAGATTATGAGTCGAAGAACCATTGATAAAGTAGCGATTGAGGCCCGGGCTTCTGCCTTTACTACGCGGTCATTGAAAGGTGCTGCGAAATTGCAGGGTTTGCATATGGTTGCATCAATGATTGACCTCACCACTCTCGAGGGCAAAGACTCCGCCGAGAAAGTGCGCGCCTTGTGCGCTAAGGCGATGTCGCCGGACCCACATATCAGCTCTCCGCAAGTGGCAGCCGTTTGTGTTTACCCTTCATGGGTAGCTTTAGCGAAAAAAGAATTGCGCGGCACTGGCATTAATGTTGCATCCGTGGCTACAGCTTTTCCTAGCGGACAGCTACCGATAAAGCTGCGTTTGCAAGAAGTGCGGCAGGCAGTGCTAGACGGTGCAGACGAGATTGATATGGTGATTAACCGCGGCGCTTTTCTAGCTGGCGAATATAGCAAGGTAAGCGATGAGATTTCCGCAATCAAAACTGCTTGCGGGAAGGCGCATCTTAAAGTAATCCTCGAAACTGGCGAGCTTGAGACTTACGATGACGTGTGGCATGCCTCTGAAATAGCGATTGCTGCGGGTGGAGATTTTATTAAAACCTCTACCGGTAAAGTGGCTCCAGCGGCGACGATGCCCGTAACTTTGGTGATGCTCGAATGTATTCGCGATCACTACCTGAAAACCGGCAAAATGGTCGGCATGAAACCTGCTGGCGGAATTTCGTCAGCGAAATTAGCTTTGCATTATTTGGTAATGGTCAAAGAAACTCTTGGCGATGCTTGGCTGTCGCCCGATTGGTTCCGTTTCGGCGCCAGTTCACTACTCAACGATGTGTTATTGCAATTACACAAAATTGAATCCGGTAACTACACCGCAAATTACGATGTCACCGCGTCCTAAAACAAAATCTAAACCTCAACTCGATTTCGGTAACGCCTGGGAGTACTCTCCGGCGCCAGATTCGACTCCAATTGAAATCGCTAGTAAATACAAGCTGTTTATCAATGGTAAATTTGTTGCTGCAAAATCGCGTCAATCTTTTGATTCGATAAATCCTGCGACAGATGAAGTGCTAGCGAAAGTATCGCAAGCCAATGCCGCTGATGTCGATGATGCGGTAAACGCTGCACGTAAAGCATTGCCGGCCTGGAAGAAACTACCGGCTAGCGAGCGCGCAAAATATCTTTTCAGAATCGCCCGCCGCTTGCAGGAGCGCGCCCGTGAATTCTCAATCCTCGAAACGATGGACGGTGGCAAGCCCATCAAAGAGTCGCGTGATTTTGATATCCCTGAAGCCGCGAAGCATTTCTTTTACTACGCTGGATGGGCCGATAAACTCGAATACGCTTCTCCAGGTCAAGTAGGTAAGCCAGTTGGCGTTTGCGGGCAAATTATCCCCTGGAACTTTCCATTACTGATGGCCGCCTGGAAAATAGCTCCAGCACTTGCTTGTGGCAACACGGTAGTTCTAAAACCAGCGGAAACGACTTCGCTGACAGCCTTGCGCTTGGCTGAAATATTCCAAGAGGTTGGCCTGCCTGATGGGGTGGTCAATATCATTACCGGCGACGGCCGTACGGGTGCAGCGCTTGCTGAACATAAAGGCATTAACAAACTTGCCTTCACTGGCTCTACTGCAGTCGGTAAACAATTAGCGAAGGTTACGGCCGGCACAGGTAAAAAGCTAAGCCTTGAGCTTGGCGGTAAATCGGCAAACATTATTTTCGCCGACGCCTCCATCGATCAAGCCGTCGAAGGCATCATCAGCGCCATTTACTTTAATCAAGGTCATGTCTGTTGCGCCGGCTCACGTTTGTTCGTTCAAGAATCTGTTTACGAAGAAGTACTCGAGAAACTAGAAATCCGCCTGCGCAGTTTGCGTATCGGAGATCCGCTAGATAAAAACACCGACATCGGTGCCGTTAATTCTCCTGAACAATTAAAAACGATTAACGCCTACATCGCGCAAGCTAAAAAAGAGGGTGCCAAGTGCCATCAGTTAAAGCGGAAGCTGCCGTCCAAAGGTAATTGGTGCGTGCCTACTTGGTTTAGCGGAGTACAACCTGCTCACACCATCGCGCGCGAAGAGGTTTTCGGGCCGGTGTTGGCGGTCATGAGTTTTCGAACTCCTGAAGAGGCGATTCAACGCGCCAATAATTCCGCTTACGGTTTAGCTGCCGGTGTCTGGACGGACAAGGGCGGCAAAATACTTGAGATCGCTTCTAAATTAGAAGCCGGGGTGGTGTGGTGTAATACCTACAACCAATTCGATGCCTCGTCCCCATTTGGTGGCTACAAAGAGTCTGGTTTCGGTCGCGAAGGCGGACGCCAGGGCTTGCTTGAATACTTAGATTTCGGAGGTGCACGATGAGTAACGATCGCTTAGCAGTATTAAAAACTTATAAACTTTTCATTGGCGGTTCTTTTCCGCGCACCGAATCCGGACGCACGTTGCCGATAGTCGATTCAAAAGGTGAGTTACTCGCGCATCTTTGTCATGGCTCGCGTAAAGATTTACGTAACTCAGTAGTCGCAGCGCGTAAAGCGCAAAAGTCATGGGCTGCACGCGCGGCCTATAACCGCGGACAGATTCTTTATCGCATGGCCGAGATGCTTGAAGGAAAGCGCAGCGAGTTCATCGATGCTATTGCCGCGACTTGTGATGGCGGTGTCCGTCGTGCAACGAAAGAGGTCGATGCGGCGATTGATTGTTTAGTCAATTTTGCTGGTTGGGCTGATAAGTACTCGCAAGTGGTGGGCTGTAATAACCCAGTAGCCGGTGCGTTTTATAATTTCACTTCACCGGAGCCGATGGGCGTGGTGGGAGTGATCGCACCGAATGAACAGCCGTTACTTGGCTTGGTTGCGATGTTGGCGCCAGTGATTGTTTCGGGTAATACCGCGGTGGTCTTAGGTAGCGAACAACATCCGTTGGCGACTTCTATCTTCGCTGAGGTATGTGCGACATCTGATGTGCCCGGTGGAGTAATCAATTTGTTGACATCAAAACGTAACGAGTTACTCGAGCATTTCGCTAATCATCGCGATCTCAATGGCGTGGCAGCAGCTGGATGTAGCACTAAGCAACGCACGGTGCTAGAACTTGGTGCCGCTGATAATCTAAAACGCGTACGTCTTAGTACGCTGAAGAAGAAGGAGTGGTACGACGTGAAGTTGACGCATTCTCCTTATCGGATTGAACGCTTTGTCGAGATGAAGACCGTGTGGCATCCGATTGGCAGTTAACTTAATGTCCAGCCAACTCCGCCCAGCTATTGACGAAGATGCCGATGGCATCATTGCTCTTATTGCACGTTGTTACGCGGACTATCCGCCCAATGTTCTCGATGTTGATGGCGAAGAACCCGAATTGCGTACGCCGGCATCATCTTTTGACTGGTTCTGGGTGCTTGAAGTGAATGGTGAAATATTAGGTAGTATCGCCGCCGCCAATTACGGCGACGCAATAGAAATGAAAAAGTATTACGTGCATCCCAAGCTTCGTGGCACTGGGCAGGGGCGCAAGTTGCATGAAGCCTTTCTGGATTATGTGCGGCAGCAGGGCGTCCGCAAGATTGTTCTATGGACGGATACTCGTTTCGATCTTGCCCATAAAGTTTATACTCACATGGGATATCAGCCAACGGGGCAGTCGCGAGAACTACGCGATATTAGTGACACTACCGAGTTTCATTTTGAAATGATGCTTGCCTAACAACTCGGCGGGGCGCGAAACCGCGAGCTTGCTACAATGCCGCATTAATAGTCACTACATTACCGTTCCCATTTCTGCACCCGTGTCATCCTCAACCATTACCTGGACCCTCGTCGACGAAGCACCTGCTCTCGCGACGCACTCTCTCCTCCCCGTTCTAAAAGCTTTTGTAAAAGACAGTGGGCTTGAAATAGAAACGGCGGACATCTCTTTGTCCGGCCGTATCCTGGCGAACTTCTCAGAGTCCATCCTCGAGAGCCAGCGCATTCCTGACGAGCTTAGTCGCCTGGGTGTGATGGCTAAAACTCCGATGGCGAACATTGTCAAATTGCCGAACATCAGTGCTTCGGTGCCTCAGCTGCAAGAGGCCATTGAAGAATTGCGTAATCAAGGTTACGACGTGCCTGTCTATCCAGAAGATCC
>CAWWAN010000064.1:0-9093 GCA_963934925.1 uncultured bacterium
CTTGAGAGGCTGACAAATACTTCGGCAAGATTGTTGATGCCACTTGCTTGCCATCGATTTGCAACTGACATTGACCGTTGGCCGCGATCAATCGCAAGTGCTGCCAACGCAAAGCTCGTAATGCTGCCGGCGGACTATCTATCGTGATGTTACTAAAGAATTCGCCATCACCAGCGCGCACTTGGCACTGCAACACACCGTTGCGTAGCTGCTTGATACTTACGACTCCGGGCCAGGTCAACATATTGCCCTCAGCCACGTCGGCAGGAAAGCAATCGAAGTCAAGAACGAAACCATTGCTCAAGTTTGGGGTGCCGCGACCATTAACAATTCCCATTCCACCTTCACTAAGGTCGAGGCAAGCCCCGAGGCGACCTGCAACCTGCAACTGCGATTGACCAGAGAGGAGCACTTGCTCACGAACAGCAGCCGCAGCTTCGAAGGTAGCTTCAAACACATTACGGAAAACCATGCGCTGCCAACGCGCAGACTCTTCTTCCGTTTCGGCGCGCAAGCTTACCACGACATTCTGGTTAGACGCTCGTGCTCTATCCCGACTAGACTCAATAAAGTTTTCAACTGCGGCTTGCATGCTCGAGCGGCCCGGTTCGATGCGGTCAAAGCCTGACATGCCAACACCTGCAACGATACCAATCAACACCATCACCACCATGAGCTCTAACAAGGTGAATGCTGCTAAAAAAGGCTGTGGGCGCACGCTATTGTTTGAAGGAATAGATGTCGTCGTCGGTACCAAACTCGCCGTCGGGACCAGCTGACACTAATTGAAATGAATTTGGCGCTGAATATGAATCGGTCTTAGGATTACGATGAGGTACGACTTCATTCTCGTCGCCATACTCGATATCGCGCATTACAGTAGTTACGCGACGATCACCATAATGCAAGCTATCAAAATAAACAATTGGGTTGCCCCATGCATCGCCTATCTCAAACAGATCACGAGTACCTAACGTGGTTAGGTTGCGCGTCGCCTCGTCGTTATCAGTATTAACCAACCACTCTTCGCTCGGACGCTGCCCTGTATATTCCGCATCAAACAATGCTAGGAATAAAGCCTCGGAACGATTATTAATACCATTCAAGGCCAAACCCGTTGGCAAGTAATCCGTCGGGTACTCGCCTTCGGTAGTACGGTAAGATTCGATAGCAGCGCTAATCGAATCTAAACGAGATTTAGCCGCCCTAACTTTCGCTTGCGCGGGAAGACCACTAATTTTAGGAAAAAGAGCAGCAGCCAAAATTCCGATGATGACAAGCACCACCATCATCTCCATTAAAGTAAAACCAGATTGTGTTTTCATTATAATTGTGCGTAAATCAGTTCAACATTATCGAGACTAATGTCTACAGGCAAAGCGTGAGCCGTTTTAGCGAAGAACGAAGACGCTATTCTTCCTGTCGGATTGCGTAGCCCAACCGCTTCTTCTGAGTAAACCACCGTATTGTTGACCTTTACAGTCAACACAGGTTGCTTGGGCTCGCGGTCGAGACTAAAGCTAACCGTCATCGGGATATTCGGTGCAATGTTCACTCCAAGGTTACTTGATTCTGAACGTGTGCCACGACTAACCGTGTAACTTAGGTCTCCCTCGCGGTTACGCTCAATCTCAAAGGACCAGTTCTTCTTAGAGCGATTCATTAATGCGATGGCCACACCGGCGCTACCACGATGATCGTTACCAATACTTAATTCGGCAGCAAAGCTACGGAATCCAATGCCGGGTACGGAGCGAGAAACAGAAGTTCGTGCAGCAGCTGCATGCGATCCCTTAATGACTAATGACTGATTAGTGTGGCGTGGCGAAATTCCAGCGCGAGCACCATCTTGCATGTCCCATCCTGGACGCAGACGCTCGGCACTAAAGTCGTCTACCCAACGGCGTAACTTATCGTGCTCTTGCATGCGCGCTTGCCACAACGATGCGTAAAGGTATTGTTCATTTTCGAGCTCGTCACGCAAGGCATCTTGCAAGTATGAAAATTCGGCAACCGCTACATCAAGTTCGCCAGTAGCGTACATCGCGATCGCCCGCGCATTACGCGCGGCATGCAACTTATCATCTAGCGAAAGAGCGTAATCGAAAGACGACAAGGCCTCGTCGTACTTTGACAAGCTCAACAAATTCATTCCCTGACGCAGATACACATTGGCCCAGGCAGCAGCGCGAGTAGCAGATTTAGTTTGCTCAGAAAGCTGTAGATCTATCCGCGTGAATGCCACGTTCGCCTGCCCATACTCATCCTGCTCAATCAACACCGAAGCATAAGCTGCGAGCATTGCCGCACTATTGGGATTATCTTCAACCAAAGACTTGTATTCTGCTTCGGCGGACAGGCTTCCATTTCTGGCTGCCCGAAAGGCCCGCAAGTAACGAGCATAAACATGGTTCGGCGATTGCTCCAAGGCAGCGGACAATGCGCTTTCAGCAGCAAGGGCCTCCTGTGCCACATCTGCGTAGAAAGCCAGTGCCGCAAGATAATCGGCGGCGGCTAGCGGTTGAGCCGCCACGGCAGCATTCAAGTCGGCGATTACTTCACCGATATCTCCGCCATTAGCACCCGTAGTAATGGCGCGCAAGTAAAGCAATTGCGGCGTGGCTCCGACATTGATAATAGCTTCTTCTGCTGTCATCTGAGCAACTGCGAAATCTCCACTTAAATATTGAGCGGCCACCAAACCAGCCTCTGCACGAGCAACAAAGTCAGACTTGTCTGCTGCCAACTCAATAATATTTTGGTACTGCTCGGCAGCAGCTGTCCAATCTGATTGGGCAAGCATCGACAGCCCTAGACTGATTCCGTTTTCTAAAGCGATCTCGTTACTGCGGTTAGCCTGCTTATTAAAAGCACGTTGCAGATTTTCGCGAGCGGCCGAGTACGAGCCTTCCAGCAACAGAGCGTGACCCAAGGCCATCGGCGCATAGGAAGTACCATCAGAAACATCCATGGCTAACTCAAACTGCTGACGAGCGGCGACATGCAAGTTTAGCTTCTGCAAGACCATCCCCATCGCAACCCGTGGTGCCGACATATGAGCAAAACGCCCAGACGTCAAACCGCTTTCGAGAAGCTCATTCGCGAACTCCCCTGCAACATCAACCCCTACCATTAAGGAATAAATCGTAAAGGCTTCGTCGTAATCTAAAGTCGCCTCATACGTTTTAGCAACGGTCAACCAGTTTTGGCCATCATCAGGCCCTAATTTCGCCGAACGCATCGCCAAATCCTTAGCATAGTCAAACGCAATGGACTCAGACATACCATTCGATAATAGCCAATCAATAAACACAGCGACTTGCGAAAGCGAGCCAGCGGACATGCTCTTTAATTGCGCACGGAAGTCTAGCTCTATTTTATTGTGCAGATTCTCCGCGAAACCGAATGACTGATACTCGTCTTCGAGATACGGAAGAACGCTATAGCGCGCACGGCTACTATTGACATCGTATTGAACGAACTCGAGCGTGTCACCCGTTTTTAACTCGTAACGATTTTCATTAACGATTTGGCCATAAAGAGTCGTCACCGCATTTAAGCGAATATGGTCGAACTCAGCGCGATACTGCGTAGTAGGGTCTATCTCTATTTCACCGTCAAAAGCTACACTACTATCGTCGGTAATTTCTTCATCACCGGAGCTCAAAGCAGAGGCCACTGATCCGGATAAAGCGATCGGGCGGACGAACAGGCTTAAACTATGCACATGCGAACCCGGATTTGGCGAAGGTGGCGGCAGCAACACCGACTGCATAGGCAATGGCGGAGAAGGAATCGTCAAGGTTGGCAACGGCTGATCAGCAGAAGGGCGCAAGAATAAATCTCGCTGATGCTTATCTATTGCGATTCCTTCAACTAAATCTGCGGCACCCTGCGCAGTCAACTCGAGAGGTTTAGATCGCGGACGCACACGACTACTACTCACTTCTTCCGAAAGTAGCGACGAAACTTTTAGTGCCAGAATCGCCAGCACAATAATAAAAACGATGGGTTCTCTTTTCATTATTCGAGCTCCTTTGTGATTTGAGGCAGAACGGCAATCTCGAAATCGACAACAATACGTTGCTCATTCTTCTTCTGATTTGGCGGCAGAACTTCGAGAGAAACGACACCTAGGGAGTTACCACCCTGCTGACTGATCATCATTGAACGCAAGAATGGGGTAACCGAAACGCGTGTGAAGGTTATTTCCAAGCTCAGCGGAGTTATCAGCAGTGGAGAAGTTTTCTTACCACTACGTGCCCTGCGCTGTTGAGAAATACGAATCTTATCTATCTCGCTAGCGCCATTATCGATGGCTAAATGTACCACACGATCGATTACATCTAACGCACGCAAATGTTGCTCTATCGCTAGAGGCTGTGACGGTGACACGGGGGGCAAACCCAAGGTTTCATCGACATTAACGTTATGGCGCAGAGCCCAACCGATTAATTCATCGCGTAGCTCTCCCGTCAAGGCGATGTAGTGAGATGCAGGTGAGACACCAACAGGAACTCGGAAGCGCTTACGATACGGCGGCAATGCCGCGTTGGTCAATTCTGCGACATCGGCGTCAAGCTGATCAAGAGTTTCCTCCAACTCTCTTACTTGCGAGACAGAGTACTGCGAAGCCTTAGACTCGGCACTCTTGGCGCGAGAGACGGAAATCGATGCGGCCCGAAAACGGTCACTTGCCCCGCCCGCGACAACGGCCAGCAAAATGAAAAAAACAACAATGCCAGCGCCAAGTCCGATAATAAACTTGCGATTAGCTTGCCAAAATGCATCGATATTCATTTACTCATCCTCCGTGCCGGCGGCTTCTTCAATTGGATTTAACAAGTGCGCCTTTATGGACCACTCTAGTGATTTGCCACGCGGATTTTGCGACGGCCTCACCGCAGATTCACCTCCGGGTATAACAGCGGCAAACTGCTGATGAAACCTCGAGAAGTCAGCCGTCGCTCCACGCACGTCTTCTTCGGCGCGACCGTTAACTGACAACACTGGTATTTTTTCCCCATCGCGCCCCCAGTCCTTCCCATCGTCAAGCTGAATCGACATCGATTCAACCCACAAGCTAGATGGCAAATTATTTTCGAGATAGTTCATGAAGTTATAAGCACTATCGCCGATTGCTTGACGGTTACGTAAATCACTAAAGATGACGGTTCGCTCGTTAATTTTTTCAATTAGATCTAGAGCCTGCTGGTGATTGCGCTCGTTTTTCTGCTGAGTTTGGCGCATCTTGCGCGACACAGCTTCGGCATCGTCAGCAAGGCCACCCATGACGATTAAACTGAGAGCGATATAAACGGCTGCTGCTACACCCATAAGAATGTGAAAGATGCCCCGCTCGGCGAAGGCGCGCCTCTTCTTTGCATCAGAAGTGAGTATTTCTAAGGCATATAGATTTGAATCGGCAGCACCCAAGGCCAATCCAATTGCGATTGTAGCGGCACAACCATCGTCCTCTAACTGCCGGGCCTCAGCATCTGAAAGCGCTTCAATCTCAATCATTTCTGATGGATTCCAGCGCGAGACGTCGACGCGCATGCGGTCGGCTAAAAAATCTACTAATCCTTTGGTGTCGGCAGCGCCGCCCGTCAACAACACGCGGTCTAAATTTAGCTCACTGAGGCGCGCTTGCGCTTTACACAAAGTCACTACACCCGACAACAGCGTCGGCAGCGACTCATACATGGGCAACAGTGGGCGAGTAACGCGGTCGACATCGGTTGATTGCACAGTACGCAAAGCCAGCCCTAGGTCGCAATGCTTGTGAATCAATGTTTCAGCTTGCGACTCGTTAATTCCTAGCGCAGTAGCCAAAGTCTGGTTACGTTTAGCCAAAGCCGTAGACACCGAGCGCGCAAAATATAACTCTGTTCCGCTAACCAATGCGAGGTCTAAGGTGCCGTTGCCTAAACTTGCAAGCAAAGTGGTACAAGGCTCGTGATCGCCGAGCGCGAGGTACGCGTTGTACAAAGCAATCGCGTTTGGCGAAAAGGCTTGCACTGACATTGATGGCATCTGCGCCATAGTCTCGTCGAGAAAATCTTCGCGAACTAGACCAAGCAGCATCGTCTCTTCATCGTCCTGCCCTTGCGGAACGGGTAACAAGTTATAAGACGAAGCCAGGCTAGCGCCAGAGCGTTCTTCGATTTCACGGATTTCGAATTCCATTAGGCGCTCGAGGCGCCAATCCTCAACTCTCGGCACCGGCAGATAACGCATCATCAAATCAGAGCCGGTTAAACCAACGCGTAATGTGGAGCCACGCTTTACCTCACTGCCAAACATGCTTTGAGCTGCTTCGGCAGAGCTTTCGCCGCCCTCAGGTGCGCCACTCATGTAGCGCAATAGTTCTACCTCGCTTTTACCTGCTTTAGCCGAAGCAAAACGCACGCGATGTGAACCTAAATCTAACGCAGAACCTGTAGCCATTACTTGACCTCCTTAAGCCACGCCGAAATATTGGGATAAACGCTCTCGAGCGCAATAGCTACTCGATTATGGTAATCAAGCTGAGACTGTTTGATTTTATCTGATCTTTGACCAACGCCATCTACCAAAAACTGAGCTTCGTGGTCGGCCTTAACCGCGATTTCAGTGCCAGCGAATCTGCTGCTTAACTTCATTGCGACCTCGCTCAACTCAAGCATCACCTCTGCGGCGCCAATTAAAAGCGCGCCATTCACCTGTTGTTTTAAATCGCTCAACTCATTGCGTCCGCGAGTCATGGTGGCGCCAATTAACTCTCTAGCGCGGAGCACATGGCTTTCGTCGAGTGGATAATAGCGCAACAATGTCTGGCAAGAGAGCAACAAGCCCTTATCGTCATTGGAGCCCAAGGCATCTTCGATGTTCTGCATTTCCAGAGCTGCGTTAGTCAATGGCTGCTGCAAATTCCATAAGAATGACAGCTCAGGAGAACCATTGATGCGCAAACTCACGAGGTTACCCATGACATTTGACGCGCCATCAAAGTTGAAATAATAGCTATTCACTTTAGCGCCACAGAGCAAACCTGCGGGGTTGTCGATGGTCATGGTGGCGCTTGGCACGATAGGACCGCCATCGGCAAACACTTGTAGCCGCGACTCGGTGCTGTCGTCGAGGTAGTTTGGGCCGAAGGACATTGCGACACTTGAGGCAGTGCTATTCGCTAATTGAGCCCCATCGTCGTCGAGCTGCCAATTGCCGCTGCCACTTGATAAACTAAAAGCCAATGCGTCATCGGCGACTACTGCCAAATTCCCGCCGTAATAGAATGCTTGCGCCATCGGTAACTCATGCGATTCAGCGACTGCGGAATGACTCTCGACAGACAAATCGCTAATATTCGAACCCGCGCTCAATTGCACTTTGACTTTCATCCAGTCAGCGAGTGGCGGCAGCGCCATCACGACCGTTGAAGATAAACTTTGACTACGCCATATTGCCAAGGGGCGGTCTGTATTAGCGTCGGTACCCCATGCGATATCAAGATAAACGTCGCCCTCTGCGTTGGCCTTAATTTCAATAGCAGTAAAATCGATATCTACTGTTCGGGTCAAGCCTGCCGAAGCATTGCTCGAAGCCGCAGACAACTTGCCATTGCTAATACTAGCGCCACTACTAAGCTGCCAATCTTCTGCATCTACGAAGTCGCCAAGGTTATCGATTAAATCGAAAGAAACTTCAGTGGTCGCACTAGGCTGCCGAATGCCATCGACAGCGCGCACTGCTTGCTCAGGCGAGCTGAAAAATTGCAAATAAGCAAAGCCGCCGCCGCCAATAACTATCAATGCCATCATCGCCTTCATTAGCGAGCTAGAGCGTGGTTTTTCTAACGCTTCTTCGCGCAGGCGTTGGTGATCAGCGCTGTCGTCCACTAATTTCAATGAGATGTCGCCAAGCTTGAGCTCAGAGCCAGAGAACCATTCACCCTCGGCGACCTGAAGGCCACCGCTAAAAGTGCCGTTTGTCGAGCTTAAATCTCTAAATGTGACTGTACCGTCGGCGCTCACAGATAACTGCAAGTGCTTACCAGACACAGAGTTAGAAGCGACCACTACATCATTTGTAGCGGCGCGACCAACGGAGTGGTGTCCTGGGGCAAGCGCGTACGTCTTGCCAGAATCAGGACCGTCGTGGATCTCTATTTGAACCATAAGGGAAAGGGGTGCAGTAAGTGCGAAGTAAGCATACGATAGCGCGTATGCTCATAGCAAATACTAGACTTACACTTATCCGTGTTATCATCTGCAGTTACTAATTACCATGAGTAGATTCTTCTTTGTAGAGCAACTTCCGGTCCTGAGCGATAGCCCATGGACAGCACCGTCAGAACTCGTCCGACATATGCGCGCACTTCGCCTAGCTGTTGGCTCTGAGATTGTTCTTTTACCCCAAAGCGGCGACGGAGTTGCAGCAGAATTACTCGAGAATAGTGACTTATTGCTGAAAAGCGTTATTAAAAGGCCCTTTCTAGACCTACCCGACATTAGCATTGCAAGCGCTTGGCCCAAAGGCAGTCGTGGCGACGAGCTAGTACGCCGTGCCACCGAATTAGGTGTAAAGCGCCTAGTTCCATTAAGTTGTAAACGAAGCGTCGTTGGGCGCAAGGAGTTGTCGCCGAGCAAAGTAGCCCGTTGGCACAAAATCACAAAAGAGGTCTGCCAGCAGTGCCGACGTCCGGATTTGCCGTTGATTGAGGGCGAATTACTTAACATCAAGCAATTAGCCAGCACTTTCAGCGACCACTTGCGCATTTGCCTAAGCCCAGGAGCGACACCGCTTGGCCAAGTCGTAGCTCAAAGTGACCAACCTATACTGTTAATTGTTGGACCGGAAGGCGGGTTCAGTCCGGCAGAAGAACAGCAGCTCAAAGAAGATGGCGCTCAACTCGCCGGTATCGGCCAAACCATCTTGCGCATCGAAGCCGCGGGCCCCACTGCTCTGGCGATTGCCAGCCATAGTCGCCAATCAAAGTAGGCCCTGCGCACAAAAGCTGAAATGACCATGCTTGCTCACCACGATGTGATCAAGCATTTCGATACCAAGCAACTTACCCGCCCGCTTTAGACGGCGCGTCAAAGCTTTATC
>CAWWAN010000065.1:0-8999 GCA_963934925.1 uncultured bacterium
ATCTTTTCCCGCGTGGCAACGGTATAGAGATTGTGCAGCAGTTTGCTGCCGCGGCCCTAGGCCCCGAAGTAAACACCCAAAACATCCTGATGGCTTTGCTAGTTACGGTGAAATATGCTGTGGCTGCAATCACCTTGGCTTTTGCTTTGGCTCTGCCACTGAGCGTTATTGCAAGCAGCAGCTTTTGGTCTGGATGCGGAATAACTTGCCATGTCCTGCGGTGGGTGGTTCGCTTGTTCATTGCTTTAATGCGCTCCGTGCATGAGCTACTATGGGCGGTCTTGCTTTTATCCGCTATGGGGCTGTCTCCGATATCTGCAGTCATTGCCATAGCAATTCCATATGCCGGCACGCTTGCTAAGGTGTTCTCTGACATTATCGATGAGTCATCACTAAAAGCCGAAAATGCGTTAAACTCCATTGGTGCCTCACGCTGGCAAAAATTCTTTTTCGGACGACTGCCTCAAGCCATCCCTGATATTCTGTCATACGCTTTTTATCGTTTTGAATGCGCGTTGCGCTCATCAGCTATTTTAGGATTCTTCGGTTTCCCCACCCTGGGTTATTACATTAAGCTAGAGTTCGACAACTTAAATTACGCAAAGGTGTGGGCGTATTTATACGTATTATTGGCAATGGTAGTGGTGGTCGAATACTACAGCATGCAACTTCGACGGAGGTTCGTCGCATGAGCCGCGAGCAAGCCGTCGAACAACTGTGGCAGCGTCGTCAGCGTAGTAAACTAGTGCGCTTGACCATTGTGCTAGCCGTCATCGCTACAGCTTGGGCGTGGATGTTCTCCGACATCACCTTCGCTGATTTATTTACTGAGCAGCGGGTTAAAAACTGGAATCGTTTCTGGACTAAAGACGCAGTACCCGACGCACCCAATGGTTTCGGTGCATGGTTAGGTGAACAGATGAGCGCTTATGGCTACAAAGCATTGTTCGCCACCTTAGCTATTTCGGTAGTAGCAATATTCATAGCGGGGGCGAGCGGCCTGTTACTTTCCTTCGGCGCGGCGCGTACTATTGGCGGATTACAGCCAAGTCGCTTCTCGCCGGTAACCAGAATGATCTGTATCGTGCTGCGTGCAATACCAGAATACGTTTTAGCATTTTTGCTACTCGCAATATTCGGTGCAACCGCATGGCCAGCAATATTGGCTCTAGCCATTCACAACGCCGGCATTCTAGGACGGCTTGGCGGCGAAGTCGTAGAGAACTTACCAAGCCGTCCGCTGCAATCGCTTGATGCGCTCGGCGCGTCGCGCTCGAAACTGGCAATTAACGCAGTTTTCCCGATGGGGATTGCGCGTTATTTGCTGTACTTCTTTTACCGTTTCGAAACCTGTGTACGCGAGGCAACAATTCTCGGAATGCTCGGAGTCGTTTCGTTGGGATACTATGTGGTCGAAGCCCGTGCACATAATGACTATGATCAAATGTTGTTGCTGATTTGCTTGGGAGCAGTGTTGGTGTTTCTCGCCGATGTTATTTCTGATGTCGCGCGCAAGCTATTACAATAAGCGCATGCAAGTACTCTCAATCCGCTTTTGCGCAATTTCACCCGAGGCCGATAACTTAGTCGAGTTCTTAGGCTTAGGTTTGGGAATGCCCTGTGTTGAAAAGAATCTGGTTGAAAGTGATCTTGATTCACCGAAGGGCGGCATTTTCGCAGCCGGCGATGGCAGCTGGATTGAAGTCTGGAAAGACGGCCCGCAAATGCCTCCGGGTATTATGTTGCAAGTCGTAGTCGACGACGCAGACGAAATGTTTGCAACCGCTAAGGCATACGGACTAGCTCCGCGCGGACCGATGGTATCGCACGGCGAAAAAGTTTATTCTATTGTTGCACCGGGTGGCTTGGTGATGACTTTTCAGTCGAAGATAGGTGAGTAATCCGCTAGAGCCATGTCCCACAATTTTATTCTAGCCCTTACCGCGTCACAGCCAGCTTGATAGGCTTCGTCTATTTTCTGCTGATCGGTCCCGCATAATTCTTGAATCATTAACCGTGAGAGTTCACCATGACTGCCACCATCGATTTCAATGTGTCGGCGGAAATAAAATGCCAGGTCTTGCCACTTATGGGCATCTGTTTTTTCTAGGCTATCGAGTAGCGCGATGAACATATCCGGGATAACATCTTCGCGACCATGAGTGAAAAATGCGGCAACGACATGAGGCTTTGATGTTTTGATCGCCTGTAGTGTAGACTTCACAAATTCGCGTGCAGCCTCCGGAATAGTGGGGTCTTCAATCGCGACCAGCGGATCTTCGCCGTTGCGGATTTTCCCGACGAAGTTATTGATGGGGGCAATATCAGCGCCAGCTTTTTGCATCGCATTAACATACATCTCAAAATGAGAGAGCGGTTCGCCGTGTCGGTCATAATCAGACTCTTCATCAAGAGCGATCTCGTTGATAAACCGGCGGAGCTTACTATTCGAAGTAGGAACCCAAATATTATCAACGCAAGTTAAGGTGCCCTGCAGCGTCTTTAAAAGGCACATGAAGTCCCATACAGCAAACACGTGTGTTTGCATGAAGAGCTTTGCCTTGTCCGCTGTATTCACACTCTCGTAAAGAGGGTGCGAATACAGTTCGGACTTAAGATCGCTGAGCTCAGACGGTAGCGTTTTCACGGCATGCATCAGCGTAAACGGCAAAGCGCTCTTCGCGGTCTGCGATAAATTTATTTATACCAGCAAGCAAGCTCTCGGCATCAATTTTGGCTTCGGCAATGACTTCTTCGCCTGAACCACCTGTGCGCCAGCGATCGTCCCAATCGGAGCCCATCGCATATTTGAATGAGGTCTTATGTGCCGTCCATAGCCACATCATTTGACGTGCGCCATTGGTGATGAACGTAGAGTTAAACCAGTCGGCTTCCGACGCAATGGACTCTTGATAAGCTGCGTCTTGCTTCATGAATAGCTCGTGTGAAACAGCAGCAACCAATTTAACGTTTGGACCATTGCCATCAAAAGCACCTGCCTTCAACAACTTGATTACTTCAGCAGTAGAAGATGTTCCGCGCACAAACACACAACCATCTTTTGGACGGCTGGCATCATAGTCACGAATCAGATACGCGCCTTTCGCTGCGTCTAAGTAACAGCCCATGCCAAGTGCTTCGCGATCAGGTATTTCTACATTAGGGCGCGTGGTATGCAACGCCACAATCGGAGTATCACAAGCAAGTGCTGCGGCCAAAGCCGGACCCACTTCGTTCGGCTCGTATGGGTGAATATCAATCACCTGGCCACGTGGGAAGAACTGCGTAATACCCGGCGAGAAAATGCCAAAGTGCGTACGACTATCTTCCGCAGTCTCTGGTCCTGAGTGACCTGCAATCCAGATTGCCTTACCCATGCGGTTTGGTGAATCTTGTGCTAACTGCGAGAACAAGCGCATCGGACCGTACTTCAAGTACGAGAACGAGCCGTATGTTGAACACGAACCCCAGTAGCCAACGTAAGAGTTTTCAGGGTCATCCGACATGTTTGTCGAAGCCAATCCGCAAATGAGACCGGCGTTTGAGAACTCAGTAATTGCAGTCGGCAATAATGAACCTCCGACATTTTCGGAACGATCGTACCAACCAAAACCCTTTTGGCCGCCCCAATCCTTCATGAAGCCATCAATGTTCGTTGAGCCAGCTAAATCTGCAGAAGCGGCAACCACGATAGGGCGGCCGTATTTCTCGCGGCCGACGCTGTTCATGTATGCAGCAACATTCGATAACCCTTTGCGGTTAGGCTGCATTTCACCAGGCTTGAAGAACATATCTTCAGGTAACTGCGCTGGGTCGGTTAAGGCTGTATCCTGGTATGGGTCTTCTGCGCCCAAGCGGAAGCCATCTATGTCGGCTAATGCAGGCACGCTGTCGCCCAACTCAACCAAGCGGTTTGCCAAGTACTCGCAGAAATCGCCATCGTCAAGCAACGACATAACTTCTTGCAAGTTAGTAGCTGTTTGCGCTTTGAACTCTTCTGCAGTGTCAGGCTTACCTTGACCGAAGCCAGTGAACTCTACGCCGTACTTGTCGGAAAAGAACTTTTTCGTACCCCAGAATATTTCAGAGTTTGGCTTGTGCGCCGCGCCGTGTGAAGCATAGCCTTCAACTCCATAGCCACGGCCCTTGATTGTTTTAAACCAAGTACAGCGTGGTTGGTCGCCTTCAGCAAAAACGTTTTCTAACAAAGTAGAAGTCACCTGAGCATAATCCGTGCCATCGGTAACACCACGCGTGCGCCATCCGTATGAATCGAACCACTCTTGTGGCTCGCCATAGACCATTGATGAATAAGGACGTGGGTCGATGCCGTTGTCGTTCCAGTCGAGCAGGTAGTTGAAATTACTCAAGCCCAATCCCCAAGAAGTGTGCTTGGTTTCATGATGACAGCCTGCAGTGTGCCCGCCTTCTCCTTCCATTGCAAAGACGCGGACCTCATCAGCGCCAGCATGCTTGAGCGCTAGAGCCATGCCTGCTGCAGTGGGTGCACCGTGACCTGATGGACCGGTGTTGGTCGCAAAAATCATCGACTTGCCTTCAGATTCAGCGTGTCCGGAAATGCCACCGCGATTACGGAAGGTAAGTAAATCTTCCCACGTAAGTGTGCGCTCGGCACCACCATAAATTGCGTACTTGTCGTCACCCGTTTTCTTGTGCATACGACGCATTGCTTCGTGATAAACAGCAAGCATGCCATAAATGAGTGGCGTGCAGTGTCCAGCTACCAAAACAAAACGATCGCTCAGGCCTTTATCGGGGCGACGGATGTCCCAACGCATTGCGCCAGACAAAGTAAGGGAAATCATTTGCTGTACTTTCGAACGCGAGCCACCAGGGTGACCTGATTGGCGAAAGTTAAGCATCAAGTCGATGCACTGGTCTGTCATGTCACCGGCCTTTTCCCAGTAAGGAAAAGCGGACTTCAAAGATTCAAAATCAGGGGTCGTACGGGCCATTTAGTTATTAGGTTTTAGAGAAGGGATGCCAACGCCATAACGCTCGAACCCATGTTCGGCGAGGCGCTTAGCGGATAAAGCGTTGCGGCCATCAAGGACCAACTTGCGCTTCATTAGGGAGGCCATTTTTTCGTAATTAGGATTACGGTAGTCGTTCCATTCGGTAGCCAGAATCAAAACGTCAGCGCCGTCGATGGCTTGGTATTGGTCGTCGAGGTATTCGACGCCATCACCAATCAGCTCACGTGCGTTTTCAATCGCTTCTGGATCACAAGCGCGTACTGTTGCACCGCGTTCGGTTAAGCCAGCGCACAAAGTAATGGCGGGTGCTTCGCGCATGTCATCCGTTTTTGGCTTAAACGCCAAACCCCATAGCGCCACGGTAACACCGCTTAAGTCTTCCCCGAAGAGTTCGGTCACTTTACGCAGCATCAACTTTTTCATCTCAGCGTTAACAGCTTCAACAGCATCAAGGATTTGGAAGTTATATCCATGCTCTTGTGCCGTGTGCATAATCGCCTTTACATCTTTAGGGAAACAGGAGCCGCCATAGCCGATGCCAGAGTAAAGGAATGGCTGACCAATGCGAGCATCTGTGCCAACACCTTTACGCACCATTTCAACATTAGCGCCAGCGGCATCACAGATGAGCGCGATTTCGTTCATGAATGAAATGCGCGTAGCCAACATTGCGTTTGACGCATACTTCGTCATCTCTGCAGATAGAGGGTCCATGCGAATAATGGGGGCGCCGTTGCGCGTGAACGGTTTGTACAATTCATCCATCAGTTCGAAGTCTTCGTCGGACTCGGCGCCAATGACGACGCGATCAGGACGTAAGAAGTCGTCGATAGCTGCGCCTTCTTTTAAAAACTCTGGGTTAGAGCAAACCGACATCTTATGCTCGGTTTGTGACTGTGCGAATTCTTTCACCTTCGCTGCAGTACCCACCGGTACTGTTGACTTGTCGACAATTAGCTTCGGCCCATTCGCCACTGCACCTATCGACTCGGCTACCTTAAACACCGCAGTTAAGTCAGCCCCGCCATCCGCGTCTGATGGAGTACCAACAGCAATAAAGACTATGCGCGCATCGCCAACAGCAGTTTTTAAATCAGTGCTGAAATTAAGGCGTCCATTACGAACGTTTGATACCACTAACTCAGACAAGCCAGGTTCGTAAATAGGGACCTTGCCTTTTAGCAAGCCCGCTATTTTTTCTTCGTCAATGTCCACGCAGGTAACTTGGCTACCCATCTCAGCAAAGCAAGTGCCGGCAACTAAGCCAACATATCCAGTCCCTATTACGGCTATTTTCATGATTATTAGGCGGGGGCTTAGTCTTCGGTGTAACCGAGTTCTGAGAGCAGGCTAGTCATTTCACCCGTTTCAGAAACAAGGCCGGGACGGGGTCCACGTTGGCTTGCTACTTTCTGTATAAATTCTACAGCCTCGCGTGCAAAGGGCATATCAGAATTCGGCTTAACTACCAGCGGATTATTCTCCAGCGGGTCGTCATTAAGGTTGAGCAGGGTCAAAGTGCGATTAAACGAATCGAGGATGCCCTTCATGTTGCCATTGCGGTAACCACGAAACTCAATTTTCTTGGTCGGTCGCAGTAAATCCATTGTGACCTTGCGGTTTGTGTCTTCGCCTTCCCACATGGGGCGCATTGATTGGCCGCTGCGGTTTTGAAAAGGACTTAGATTCGATAAATCTAGCAAGGTGGGGGATAAGTCGCATATTGATACGCTGCCATTTACGGTGCGCCCAGCCTCAACGACACCTGGGGCGCGTATCACCATCGGCACGCGCATTGCTTCGTCATATAAGGTTAAGTGATGTCCACGCTCGCCGTGCTCTAAAAAGGCATCGCCGTGATCAGAAACGATCGCAATAATCACATCGTTCTCAATGCCCCATTCCGTGAGCTTAGCAAAGAAGCGCGCAAGTTGATCATCGGTGTAACGAATTTCGGCTTCGTAAAGCGCCTTAAGGTGCTTCGCTTGGTCAGGGCTCAACTCGATGTCGAAGTTCACCAATTCGGTGCCGTCCACTTCACCGGCAAAATCAGGGTGAAACATGTCGACGTATTTTTGCGGGGCAGCGTAATCGTAGTGTGGATCCCAGAAGTGTAAAAACATGAAGAACGGCTCGGTGTAGTGCTCATCGTTTTCGAGCCACTCAATCGCGCGGTCCACCACTTGAGCTCCTGTTTCAGCATCGGTGTGCGACTTATGATGGATGACTTGCACCCCAGGACCTTTCCCGGAGGCAGACAAGTGTTGCGCAGCATCGACGGTGCCGAGGTAATCAGCACCCGGAGCGTAAACGTCAAAACCACGGTGAAAACCCCAAACGGGGTGTAAAAACGGTGCCGAGAAGAAACCAGCAGTGTTGTAATCAGCTTTTTGGTACTTATTCGAAATCAGATTAATCTTTTCGTTAAGCGAGAACTTGCGTGAGCGCACGCCATGTTCGATAGGGTGCATGCCAGTCAAAATAGATATGTGGCTAGGCAGCGTCCATGGCGAGGCGGCCATGGTGTTATTAAAGATCACGCCTTCGTTGGCGAGTTTGCTCAGGAACGGTGTCGTTTGTTCCGCACCACCAAATGTAGCAGTATGCCCGTAAGGTGTTGTAAAGTCAGCTCTTAGAGAGTCTATTGAAATCAGAATAACGGGCCTTTTGTCGCCGAATTCGGGATTATGCGAACAGGCGCCTATAAGGCCGGTTAAGGGAAGTAGCAGTGCAGCGCGCAACATGCGCCTTATTCTACATTATCACCCGAAAAAAGTTAGCAGTCTTCGGCTTCGATACTCGAAAGCGCATGGCCTAGCAGCAGCATAATCGGACCGACCAAATGCACTAATAAACGCTCAGGTATTCCTTTGTCGCGCAGTGATGGGAAATTCCACGGTGTAACTAGCAAGATTAAGAAATATAGTAGGACCCCACCAACGATGACCAATGTTAGCCAGCGGTAGTTGAAGGATTCTGAGTTTTTGACCACCAAGCCAACGGATATTAGCGCTAGCACCCACAGTAAGCCCCAGCTACGCATATCGAAAAATTCATCGACGAAGGCTTCGGCGACTAAAGAGCGGCGTGTTGGAATAGAGCCCTCATCCATTTGTGGGCGACCGCTCATAGCAAGAGGCGATTTCTCTACCAGTTCATTGGCGCCGCCGGCGAAGTATATGACGTTTTCAAGAGTTAGTTGCTCGCTATAGTTCTCATCGATTGCCGGAATTTGCGCGCGAATACCAAGCCATGGTGCGACACAAATAATAGTACTCGCTGCGAAAAAACCGATAATGCGCAGCGGGCGGTTTTTAAAGATTAGCGCAGCGGCGCAGGCGATCATGCATACCATCAGCAATGCGAGCCCCTCGTTTTTCATGGCAGCGGTTGCGGCTAGTGCGACACCGGCACAGATTGCTAATCGCTTGCAGTTGCTGCTAGTCGCCCGCAAGAACAAGGTGGCGCTCAAAGTAAGCATGCACATCACCGCCAAGTCAGAGCCACCCCCCAACATCATGCTTGAGGATGTGCCGGCGTTGGTTAAATCTGCCCAACCGTTTTCGGTGAAGTTAGTAGTATATAAAATTGGAGTCGCTGCGGTGGCGATAGCGGCCAAGCGAATAGCCACTTGTGAAAGATTGCGCAATCCAAACGCAACCAGCCACGGCATAGATGCTGCCCACAGGCCAAGTGGCAATTGCACCCACCGATCACTCCATCCGCTGAAGTAAGAACTAAATGCTTCAATGATGGGCACACCAAGTGGGTAATTAGGGTGAGTGACCACGCGTCCGAAGTTGTCGTTGCTTACAATGCCAGTGATGGCTTCAGTGAGCGGGGTGCCGTTGAATAACAACACTTTGCCGCGGTAGGCCCAATGGTAAATAGGGTCGAATTCGTTGATAGGGTAGGCTACGGTAGCAATTAAACTTAGTGAGCCAACGGCTAGCAGTCCGTATGTGATTACACTGGTGAAGGGCGACGGCGCGAAATCAGCAC
>CAWWAN010000066.1:0-8967 GCA_963934925.1 uncultured bacterium
TCTTTGCAACAAAAACAAAATGTACGCTTAGTCTCTGGGAAAGATTTTGATGTAGTGGCTATAGACGTGCGTGGTGCATATGCTGTTTTGCAGTACCGCGATGGAGACTGGCTGCATTCTACTACTGGCTTCGTACCCTTGTTCGATGATTTGCAAAACGCGATGTCGAAATTATTAATTGCTTTGTATGCTGATGGCACCGATGTTCCGCCCGAAGTCTTGATTGATATCGAGCCGAATGACCTTAATCAAATTCAAGATGCCATTGCCTCTAAGACTAACTCTAAGTTCGAATTGCTCATACCGCAGCGGGGGCAGAAGCGCGCACTGGTGAAGATGGCCCAGCGGAATGCACAGTCTATAAAGGGAGAACAACGGGCGTTGTCTTACTCTAGTGTGGCACGAACCATCTGTTCGCTATTTGACGTCCCCGCGCCGCATATAGTCGATTGCATAGACGTTTCGCATTTGCAAGGCAATCAGTGCGTGGCGTCAAAGGTGCGTTTTGTGGATGGGCAACCTGAGCAAAGTTCCTATCGCCATTACTTGATTGCCGGCGGCACGGGTAACGATGATTTCGCGGCAATGCGCGAAGTGATTTCGCGAGTTTTGGCACGTCGCGCAACAGAAGGCTTGCCCGATTTGTTAATTTTAGATGGTGGTGCGCAACAACTAACTAGTGGCCAGCAAATCTTAGAGCGAGACCAAGTTGATTTGCCGCTGTTGTCTTTAGCGAAAGCACGAAGTTCAAAAATTGGAATCCAGGCCGAGGAAAGAGTCTTCATGGTTGGACGCGAGCAGCCAGTAGTGTTACCTCGTGGCACCGACATACGTCACTTCTTCGAACGCATTCGCGATGAAGCCCACCGCTTTGCAATTAGTCATCATCGCCGACGTCGTGAATCATTGCGTTTGGTTCTAGAAAAAATTCCACAGATCGGAATACGTCGTCGTCAGGTGTTGCTGGACTACTGCGGCGGAGACTTGTCGATACTAGCTAATGCACAAATCGATGAACTGACAGCGCTGAAGGGCATCTATGCTGAATTGGCGCGAGATGTCCAAAACTATTTACGTCGCGAATTAGGCAGCGGCTAAGCGCGTGGGTGATGCATCTTGTGAAGGCTTTGTAACTCTCCTACTTCGACGTGAGTATAGTGCTCGGTAGTACGCAAGTCCGCATGTCCTAAGAATTCTTGCACGCTACGCAAGTCGCCGCCTCCCAGTAATAAATGCGTTGCACAGGAGTGCCGTAAAATATGTGGGTGTATGTCCTGGGTTAAATCCATTTTAGCCGCATACTTCTTGACGGCACGGTAAGCGAAGTGTCGATCAAGGGCTCGCGCGTTTTTGCTAAGCAATAAATTCGGCTCCGGAGCCACAAACTTCTTGCCACGCTCTTCAATCCATTCATGGACGCGTTGGGCGGCAATGCCACCGATCGGTACTAATCGCTCTTTGCTTCCTTTACCAGAAACGCGCATGATGCCTGGGCGATTGTCGCTTGCTAAATTAAGGTTGATGTCACCGACTTTTAAATCGATTGCTTCGCTAACCCGAAGGCCGCCGCCGTAAAGCAGTGCAAGTAAGGCCCGATCGCGCAAGCCAATCCAGTGTTCGGCTTGCGGCGCGTTCAGTAAAGACATGGCTTCCTCAGGGTTGAGCACCTGGGGGAGCTTCTTCCAGAGGTGGATTTTGCCAATGGTGCGCAGTGGATCACGGCCGGAAAAGCCGTGTTCAGCCCGATGCCACTTGAGAAATCCACGTAATGTAGAAATTAATCGTACTTGGGAGGCGGAAGCGAGTCCGTCGAGGCGGCTAGCGGCAATGAGGTCGACAATGAGCTCAGTTGTGATGTCTTTCCAGTCAGAACACCCTTTTGAGGCTAAGAATAGGCCACATCTGCTCAAATCTCTCTTATAGGCGGCGATGCTATTTCGCGCCAAGCCGGCCTCGGCGGCCAAACCAGCCAAATAATCAGCAATTATTTCTGAAAGGCTAGCAGGTAGTGTTTGACGTGGCATGGGATTTTATTAGAATCTGCTTCTAAAGTACTCTTGTGGTACCTTTAAGGATACAGAAATGAAGAAGCTAACTAAACCCCAACAGAAGCATTTTAGCCCAATCTTGCTGGCTTATCTTAAACAGTTAGGCGCGAAGCTCGAGCATCTAGAGGAGGCGGTATTGCTAATTGATGACGACGCTGGCCCTGACGATGGCGACGAGTTTGGCTCAGAAGGTCAATCGCGCGAATTACAACTTGGTTTGATTGAAAACGAAAACCAAATCGTTGAAGAATGTTATCGCGCGCTCGAACGCATTCGCAATAATGTTTTCGGCAACTGCACTGCATGTAAAGAGTTGATCCCGGCTCGACGTCTTGAAGTTCGCCCATACTCTGAGTTCTGTGTTGGCTGTAAAGAAAAAATCGAAAAAGGCGAGCTCGACGTCGAGTAATGACGGATGTTGTTACCACGCTTTGAGTTTAAGCATTGCCTGTATATAGGCGTAATCCTTTTAATCATTATTGATTTATGGTCGAAAGCGTGGGCCTTTGACAAGGTTGGTTTGTTCATGCCAGCCCAGCCAATATTTGGCGAATGGTTAAGCGTTTATTGCATTACTAATGCTGGCGGTATTTGGGGCATAGGTGGCGGCGGTGGCTTTACAAATATCCTTACGATAATTAGAATGATTGCGGTCACGTTTCTAATCCTATATATTCATAAGCAGCACCCGCAAAATAAAGTTGGCTTGTCCACTCTTGGCCTGTTGCTGGCTGGGGCATTGGGCAATTTGTATGATAATTTATCGACGGTCATGCCATGGAGTGGCAATGGCGAAGTACGTGATTTTATTATGTTCAAGGTGGCTTCGCCGACGGCTGCTCTTGAAAACGTCTGGATTTTCGACCCATTCCCGATTTTTAATTTTGCTGATGCTTGTATATCCGTTGGCTTTGTATTATTGCTCACTGGAGTTGCCAAGCTTGGCGATAGCTTTAAGCCTCCGCAACAGTAGAATATTGCATGCTTTCTACCAAGATAGCCTCGCTTGAATTCGCTTCGCCTCTGATGACGGCGTCGGGTACTTTTGGGCATAGCCCGGCCGCTTTGAATTTCATAAATCCAGGTGATCTAGGCGCGTTGGTGTTAAAGACGGTTACCCCCGAGCCACGTCAAGGTAACCCTACACCACGCATGGCAGAATTCATTGGTGGCATAGTCAATGCTATCGGTCTCGAAAACAAAGGCTTAGAGTACTGGCGAGATACAGTAGCGCCGACCCTCGAAGGCTTGTCCGTTCCAGTAGTCGCTAATGCCGGTGGTCACTGCGTCGATGATTACGCGCAGGTTGTCAGCACCTTCGATAGCATGATCGGCGTTTCAGCTATTGAGCTGAACTTATCATGCCCAAACGTAGTCGGTGGTATTCAATACTCGACAGATCCCGTTGGCCTTGCAAAAGTCGTAGCAGCATGCCGCAAATTGAGTGATAAGCCAATGTTCGTGAAGCTGTCGCCGAATGTAACTGACATTCATCCTTTAGCAAGAGCAGCGGCTGACTCGGGTGCTGACGCGCTTACTGTGTGCAACACTTTGATAGGCATGTTGGTAGATTGGCGGGCACGTCGACCCGCGTTAGCAAACGGCACGGGCGGAATGTCTGGGCCAGCGGCTAAGCCGGTTGCAATGCGTTTGGTTTCGCAATGCGCAAGCGCTGTTGACATACCCATTATTGCGTCGGGCGGTGCAGAGTGCGCCGACGACGTCCTCGAGTTTATTGTTGCTGGTGCAACGGCTGTGCAAATTGGCACGGCCGCATTTCGCAATCCATCAATAGTCTCACAGATCGCCAGTGATTTACGGAGCATCCTGGCTAGTGAAGATTTAACATTAGCCGAACTCCGCGGCTCCTTAAAATTATAATGGTTGACTTCGAAGCAATTACCGATTCACTCAAGGGCTTAGGCGAAGGTTTTGGCCGCACCTTGAACAGTGTTTTCGGTTCTCAGAACACTCGTGTGGTGAAGCGCATGAAACCGTTGATCGATGAGATTAATTCACATGAGCCGTGGGCCGAAGCTCTAAGTGACGAGGAAATTCGCCAACAAACCGCCAGTTGGAAACAAGAGGTCGCCGATGGCCGCTCTCTTGATGACATCTTGCCGCAAGCGTTCGCGCTTGTTCGCGTAGCTGCGCAACGCACACTCGGGCTACGCCATTACGATGTACAGTTGGTTGGTGGTATCGCGATGCATGGCGGCTCCATCGCTGAGATGGCAACGGGAGAAGGTAAAACACTGGTTGCGACTCTTTCTGCTTACCTGAATGCTCTTTCAAGTAAAGTGTTCGTCGTAACGGTAAATGATTACCTGGCTTTGCGTGACTCGCAATGGATGGCTCCGGTTTACGAGTTCTTGGGATTGCAGGTTGGTGCCATTCAATCAGCAATGTCGCCAGATGAACGCCATCCTGTCTATGCTGGCGACATCATTTACGCGACCAATAACGAACTTGGGTTTGATTACTTGCGCGACAATATGAAGCAGCGTCTCGAAGATCAAGTGCAGCGTCAACTTGGCTTTGCAATTATCGACGAGGTTGACTCAATTCTTATCGACGAGGCGCGTACGCCTTTGATTATCTCTGGCCCCGCGACTGGAAACTCTGAGAAGTATCGGGTTGGTATGCAGGTTGCACGCAAGCTAAAAGCTGAGGATCACTTTGAGGTAAAGGAAAAAGAAAAGTCAGCGACCCTAACTGAAGAAGGCATTATTCTTGCTCAGAAAGAGATGGGCATTGATGACTTCTACACCGATGCTGCCAACATGGAGTGGCCGCACATCATCGAACAAAGCTTGCGCGCCCTGCATATCTATCAGCCAGAAGTTGATTACGTCGTTAAAGACAATCAAGTCATTATCGTCGACGAGTTTACCGGCCGTTTAATGGATGGTCGGCGCTGGGGCGACGGCTTGCATCAAGCCGTTGAGTCTAAAGAGAATTTACGTCCACGTGCTGAAAACCAAACCCTTGCAACGATTACTTTTCAAAACTACTTCAGGTTGTTCGATAAGCTGTCTGGAATGACGGGTACGGCGATGACTGAGGCTGGAGAATTCGCTAAAATTTATGACCTTGATGTTGTTTCTATTCCTTCCAATAAGCCGATAGCGCGTCTTGACGACGCCGATGTGGTGTTCTTGGAGATGAAGGACAAGTGGGTCGCAATAGCTAACGAAATCAAAGAAGCTCAAGATAAAGGCCAGCCCGTTTTAGTGGGTACTACGAGTATCGAAAATTCTGAATTGCTGTCTGGCGTTTTGACACGTCGTGGTATCAAGCATGATGTGTTGAATGCTAAGCAGCATCAACGTGAAGCGTCGATCGTGGCGCAAGCCGGTCGCGCGGGGCACGTCACTGTTGCGACCAACATGGCTGGCCGTGGTACTGATATTGTGCTTGGCGGTAATGCCGAGGCGATGCTCAAAGCGGATATAGATTCCCAGAACATCGAGGTCGGCGGAGAGAAATACCTAGAGGTAGAGGCTAGTATTAATGCAAGCCTCAAAGGCGAGCGCGAAACTGTGCTTAACGCTGGCGGGTTGTACGTGATTGGTACCGAACGCCACGAATCGCGCCGTATTGATAATCAGTTGCGAGGTCGCTCTGGTCGTCAAGGTGACCCTGGCCGTTCGCGTTTCTTCTTGTCACTGGACGATCCTTTAATGCGCCGTTTTTACCGTGATTGGGTAAAGAACTTTTTGTCTAAAGCTGGCATGGGCGATGGCGAGCCGGTCGAATCTAAAATGGTCTCCAATGCGATTAAAAAAGCGCAGAAGAAAGTTGAAGATTACCACTTTGAGATTCGTAAGAGTTTGCTCGAGTATGACGAAGTGATGAACGAGCAGCGCAAGATGATTTATACTCAGCGCCAAAGTGCTCTTGCAGGTGAGTCGTTGAGTGAACGTGTGTTGGATATGGCTCGCGAAGCTGTGCGCGTTAATCTCGAAAACAATTTAGGCGACGGCAACGAAGTAGAACCAGAATGGGAATTAATAAAAACATTTATTGATCGCCGCTGGGACAGTGCATTAAGTATTGAAGATCTTCAAGAGAGTGGTGTGAACCAGGTCGTTGGCCACGTTACCGAAGATTTCGAGACACATTATTCGGCGCGCTCCGAGCAACTAGGTGAAGAGCAAATGTCACGCCTTGAAAGTTTCTTGGTGCTCAATGCTATTGACACTAAATGGAAAGAACACCTCTACGTTATGGACGCATTGCGTTCTGGTATCGGCTTGCGTGGCTATGCGCAAGTTGACCCGAAAAACGAATACAAGCGTGAAGGCCTTGAGCGTTTCGAAGAGATGCTCCTTAATGTTGCTGAAGAAGTTTCGTCATTCGTATTACGCGTTCAACTAAAGAGCGAAATGGATCAAAAATCCGAGGTTTATGCCGGGCAACAGGCTTCACATCCAAGCTTTGGTGGTAACGCCTCGCAGACAAGCGCAAGCGGTGGACGTCCTGCTCAGCCGCAGCGGCAAGTTGCCGTAGGTTATGAAAAGCCTGCTCTAACTCCGCAACAGCCTGGTGCTCCAGCGGCTACTGCCCCAGCGAGTCCAAAGCCGAAGGTGGCGCGTAATGCGCCTTGTCCTTGTGGTTCGGGCAAGAAATACAAGCAGTGTCACGGTAAACAATAGATTTGATAGTTCAGCGTTTAGTCTTTTACACTTATAACTTATTGTTGTCCGTGTTAGGACTATTGTACCTACCTTGGTTCTTTGTCAAGTTGTTAGTGGATAGCGACGGCCGCCAACGTCGCCTAGAGCGGTTGGCTTTTGGTTGCTCGACATCGGGTGACATCGATGTGCTTTTACACGGGGTGTCGGTTGGCGAGGTAAAAGCCATACGTGGCTTAGTAGACCAGATGCAACGTGACTATCCAGATTTGAAATTAGCAATTTCGACGACTACAGCAACGGGCTATCAAACAGCAAAATCCATATACCCCGATTTGGATGTATTGGTTTACCCTCTCGATATGTTCGGCGCATGTTCACGTTTTTTAAACGTTGTATCGCCAGGTCTGGTAGTGCTTGCCGAATTAGAGCTGTGGCCAAACTTTTTGCGGGCGTGTCAAGCGCGCAAAATTGATGTAGCAGTAGTTAACGGTCGCATTACGGAGCGTTCGCTGTCGGGCTATTTGCGGATAGGGCGTTGGTTGCCGCGTTTCGGTAGCGTGCGTTTCTTTGGCGTGCAGACCGAGCTGTACTCGCAGCGCTTCGAGCAACTCGGAGTTGATCGGAGTGACATCGTAATTACTGGTAACATAAAATTCGATTCCTTGCATGTGCCGCAAGTCCCTGGCGAAGATTCGCCGTGGTCGCGATGGGTTAAGCATAATGCGTTGCTGCTTGCAGCTTCTACTCATTCACCCGAAGAAGCTCAGTTGCTTCAGGCGTATTCTGAGATTGAATTTGACAATAGCGTTTTTGTGTTGGTGCCACGCCATCCACATCGTTGTGAGAATCTGATTGTCGCATTGCAGCGACAGACCCCGCAGCTCAAGTTCGAATTATTTTCTAGGGTTCGCGATTCTGAAAAGCTTGATTGTGATGTTTTGATAGTGGATGCTTTGGGGCAACTCGAACAAGCCTTCGCTCATTCCGACAGTAGCTTTATTGGTGGCTCGCTTATTGAGCATGGTGGCCAGAATTTGCTTGAGGCCGCAATTACCGACTGTCCGTTAGTTATGGGGCCGAGTCATCACAATTTTGAAGACGAGGTCGAGATGTTGCTTGCGCATAAGGGCATGCATCTTGCCAATAATGCGAAGGATGTGCTAGAATTGATGCGAGATTGGCAGCTAAATCCTGAGAAAGCTGACTTGTTGGCCCGAAATGCACGTAATGCTCTTGAATCTCAGCGCGGAACCGCGAAAATTACCCTTGCCGCTATACGTGACCGCGGCCTATTGCCATTAAAATGAAAAAACTGTTCACATCTGAGTCTGTCTCCATGGGACATCCTGACAAGGTTTCTGACCAAATCAGCGATGCAGTGCTTGATGCTTGCTTGCGTAAAGACCCTAATTCCCGAGTGGCCTGTGAAACCCTGGTAACTACAGGTACGGTTGTACTTGCGGGTGAAATCACGACGAAGACTTGGGTGCATATGCAGGAAGAGGTGCGCAATGTTCTAGAAGAGATAGGTTACGTCCATGCTGACATTGGCTTTGACGCTCATTCTTGTGGTGTGCATAATTTGATTCACGGCCAGTCCGAGGACATCGCGCAAGGAGTCGACGAAGGAGAAAAGGGCGTCACTGGCGCAGGCGACCAGGGAATGATGTTTGGCTTTGCGTGTCGTGAAACGGAAGTGCTTATGCCAGCACCCATCCACTGGGCACATCAACTGATGGCGCGTCACGCCGAGTTGCGTTTAAACGGCGAGCTACCCTGGTTGCGCCCCGATGCTAAATCTCAGGTTACTTTTAAATATGAAAACGACAAACCAGTAGCAATCGATGCTGTGGTGTTGTCGACTCAAACCGAAGACCTCGACTTGAGCTTCATCCAAAAAGAGGTTGAAGAGAAATTGATTCGTGAAACACTTCCAGCAGAATGGTTGTCAAACGAAACGCAGATGCACATCAACCCGACCGGCAAGTTCGTTATAGGTGGGCCACACGGTGACGCCGGATTGACCGGCCGTAAAATCATCGTCGACACTTATGGTGGTTACTCGCGTCACGGCGGCGGCGCCTTCTCCGGAAAGGACTGCACTAAAGTAGATCGTTCAGCTGCCTATGCCGCACGCTGGATTGCTAAGAACATCGTTCAGGCTGGGTGGGCCGAGCGCTGCGAAGTTCAACTTGCCTACGCAATTGGTGTTCCACATCCCGTTTCTATTCGCGTCGATACTTTCGGCACCTCTGCTGGCTTAAGCGACGAGCAAATTG
>CAWWAN010000067.1:0-8536 GCA_963934925.1 uncultured bacterium
GCGGATAATCCTCTATGGGGTGTTCCGCCCGAGATTGAGGCGGTGTTGGATTACTCACTACGACCATCAAGCGGTACGCAAAGTCCATTAGCCCTGTATGGATGGCTGCATCAATACCTTTGTACCAAGGTGCCGCGTGCCGCTGTTGATGCCGCTGCGCAAAACATGTTTGGTATGCTTAGCGTGCCAGCTAACATTGCCACACGCATCGATTCCTTGGCAAGCGAGCAGCGTGATTTGTTGATGGAGGTCATTGCTAAATACGGTGGACTTGTAACGAAGGATCAATTTGAAAAAGATTTCGTTGATGCTGACGTGTTTTCTTTTCATCAAGCTCTTGAGAAAGCTTCACTTGGTGGGCTGACTGATTTGAATCTTGAAGGCTATGGCTTGCGCCATAATGATTCCACACTCGTGATTCTGCATGAAGTAGTTCTGCATGTGCTTGAAGGCGCCGATCCTATTGAAGACAAAGACATCTTTCACTCTGTTAGCATTGGTACTGACTTTGTCGCTAGTTATTTGCGCTTTAGCTCCCATCTGCAAAACGAGAAAATACGTTTTACGACTAAAGGAGCGATTTATAAAACCACCGGCAAGCGCTTGGCAGAAGATTACCTTCTGCCCGACAGTAAAGAGCTCTCTAAGCTAGAAATGCTCGAGCGAGAATTTCAGTTTGCGCGTGACACCCGATTAATTGTTGGGAGTGGCGATCGCAAATTTATTATTAGTGAAAAGGGTGAGCAGTTTTTACGCCGTGACCTGCTCGAAAAGCAACGCCTCATGCTCGACTGGATGATTGAAGAGTATTCTTTGAGCGGCGACATGTCTCACCAAATAAGAATGAGGCGCAGCACGTTGCTATTCTTGAAAATCTTAGAGCCTGGCCGATGGTATGACGCAATGCATCTGCCATACATCGTGCGTAACCACCACTTTAGCTTGCTTACTAGTGGTCAGGTCTCGCCTCTGCAGAATGGCTCCTTCCCGGTGCGCGCCTCGTCAGACTCAAGAGAACTGACATGGAATTTACTCTTATGGTTACGCAAAGACTTACACTTACTTGGCATCATTGATCTGGCGTACAACGACAATGGCGTTGTTAGTGCCATACGTCTGTCAAGTATCGGTAGCGAGTTGCTCGGTCAGCTTAGCCTCAAAGAAAAGCGTGAAACGGGACACATCGTGGTTAACCCTGACTTCGAGATTGTGCTGTTCCCATCCATCGCATCACACCGTTTGATTTACACACTAGATTGCTTCTGTGATCGTGAACGCACCGATAGTTTGTATCACTTCCGCTTAAATCAACAGAGTGTAGAGCGTGCGCTGGCAGGCGGCTTTACGCATGACGACATTCTCGCGGTACTTACACGCAATTCTCGGACACCCTTGCCGCAGAATGTGTGTTACGAATTACGGTCGTGGGCGAATGCCTAAAGTACCAGCAGGTATCTGGGCGATTGCCTCGCACCTAAATTCACTAGTCGAACTTGATGATTTTTTGATTAGCGCTGATGCGGCCGATTGCATGTGCTTGCGCCGCCCGAATCTCGAGGCGCGCGAGATGCTGCCAGCTCTTGATGCCATGGCAGCTAATCATTGCGTCATGACGCATGGCATGGCTGATTGGGCACAGCTCTCTGCCGCCAGCGGAGTCATCTGTGGGTCGCGATCGCTTTCTCCACAGACTTCGAAAGAACTCTACCCCGAGTTGTTAGTAGGCGCCTCGGTCCATAATAATCACGAAGTAGAGGCTGCTGTCCAGGCCGACGTCGATTTCTTGATGTACGGGCCGGTCTGGGACACTCCTTCGAAGCAAGATTTTCTTTCAGCACGCGGGCTCGACTCTTTGCGTGAAGTGGTTGAGCGCGGGGTAAAAGTTATTGCCATTGGCGGTGTCTTGACCACCGCTCAAGTGCAGCAGCTCAAAAGTTGCGGTGTACATGGTGTGGCGGTGCTGCGCGCTACCACGGATGAACAGTTGATGCGCGAATTACAGCAGGCCTTTAGCGCGGGCTAGCAACGAACGGTAAGTGCAGACGTTTTGCCAAGGAGTCCTGGGTAAAAGGCCATTCGGGATATTTCCCGTCTTCTCCGCCTGACACCAGCCAAAACTCAGAGTCGCCACCCTGTGTGACCTTGTGCAGAACAAAGGCATTTTGCCATGGGTCTTGCGGCACCACGATATCGCTAGGCAGTAGCTTGGAAAGCAAATGCATGCGCTCGGTACTGAAAAAACTTGGCGGGGCGCCAGGACCGAGATAGTAGTTCTCGAGCTGCTCGGCATTAAAATATTCAAGCTGTTCGAGTCCCACATGAATTTGCGCTGACAAATAGGCTAGACTATCTAAACACATACGCTCTTTTGCTCGAGCGACTTCAGAGCGCAATGTGCTTACAATAAGTACGGCCACCAGAACTAGTACAGCGACCGTCCAAATGAGTTCGACGCGCCCGAGTCCATGCTGTTTTCTTGTCATTAAATTAAGTGAGTTTCAACGAAGATCAATTACACCGTTTGTTTGCTGAACGATTCCAGCCGCGGGCCGACATGCTTGGCCCCGGTGATGATTGTGCTATTTTAATCAATCCACCGCAGCAGTTTTGCATTTCTTGCGACCAACTCATCGCCGGAGTTCACTTCGATGAGCATGCTAGTGCCCAGCAAATTGCCGAAAAATTAATTGGCCGTAGCCTGAGTGATTTAGCTGCAGCGGGCGCTAGTCCGTATTCTTGCACGTTGACTTGTGCTTTCCCAGAAGACTATAGTAACGAACAATCTTTTGAATTGTGTGATGAGCTCATCAGCGCCGCCGCGCGGTATCAGCTAGCTATTATTGGCGGCGACTGCTCGTCAGCGAAGCAGTTGGCTTTGAGTTGCACCGTGATGGGGTGCGCCAACGGCAAGGTTCCAGGACGAAATAGCGCCAAAGTAGGCGGGCAAATATATGTATCGCGCGCGCTTGGCGGTGCGGTGCATTCGGGTCGTCATTTGTCGCCTACTCCTGAGCTAGCACTCGGAAAGCTGTTAGTCGAGAAATGTAGCCCACAGGCGATGATCGATTTGTCGGATGGCCTTGATAATGATTTGCGCCGCATCTTAGGCGCTAGCAATGTCGGTGCAAGAGTCGATGTCGATTTGTTACCACTGAATAAGGGTTGCGATTGGCAACAAGCAGTGAGCGAAGGTGAGGACTATGGTCTATTGATAGTGCTAGATGAAGCGGTCGCTTTGACTATTAAAGATGTTCTGAAAGAAGATTCCCACAGGCTCTACCATGTCGGAGAAATCACAGCGTCGCCAACGCTTGACTACCAGCAAAATTCGAATCCTGTCACCCTCGATAAAAAACCATTTAGTTATTCATGAAAGAGTTTCTAGCGTCGCTATCTGCCGCAAAGCTAAGCATCGATATCACATCGGCTGAGCAGCTAGAAGAATGTGCCCAACGACTCGCACCTATGTTGCGCGGTGGTGATTTCGTGGGCTTGGTTGGGGACCTCGGTGCGGGGAAGACCACGTGGTGTCGTGGTTTAGGTGTCGGCCTGAACGCCACCACGCCTTTACGTTCGCCGAGCTATCTACTCATGCACGAGGTTGAGGCAGATATCCCGATTCTGCACATCGACGCTTATTTTGAGCACCGTATTGACAGCCTGCTCGCGGATGGCGACTGCGAGCGCTTCACTGAAGACGTACTGCTACTCGTAGAATGGGCGAATCACGTTAGCCACTGGTGGCCTAAAAATGGACTTTACCTAGGTTTAGAGCACAATTCGGAGGGCACACGCACGCTCTCGGTGCATAGTATTGGTGAGAGAGGGTCTGAATTGGCTGATGCGTACTGCCAATCGTTAAAAAACCTTATTTCTTTCGAACCGTTAAGCGATTAGGGGCGTTGTACCTAAGTCAAGTCATGACCAAGCCATCTGAAGATTTGCTAACTCGCTTTAATCAAGGCGACGCCGCAGCTTTCGCTGAGTTGGTCGAACTTTTTGGCCCGCGCCTCAAAGGTTTCTTTTTGCGCAAAGGCGTTCAAGCTTCAACTGCCGAAGATCTTAGCCAACATGTTTTCATTCGCCTCTACAATTCTGCTTCGCGCTACCAAGCGCGAGGGCGTTTTGACTCGTTTTGTTTTCAAGTTGCGCACAACATTTTTCTCGACCACTGCCGTTCTAAAAAATTTACTCTTCATGGCGATGACATCCCTGAGCAGAGTGATGAGCGCGCGCAAGCTAGCGAGCAGGTTGAAGTCAGCGACCGCGACCAGATCTTACGCAAGGTCTTGGCAGAGCAAGATGACGAAACGCAGCAACTCCTTGAACTGGCCGTTTTGCAGAAACTCGCTTACGCAGATGTTGCGACCATACTCGACATTCCTGTCGGTACCGTCAAATCTCGAGTCTATTACGCTTTGCGTCGCATGCGTGGTCAATTCAAAAAATACGAGCAAGATTTATAGATGAATAACCCCTCCGACTCACAGTTAGACGACTTTGCTCAGTTGCTACAGCAGGCTCACCCTGAGCCGCCGATGTCTGACGACTTCGACCAACAGCTATTCGCTAAGCTAGAATCGTCACCACCGCTGCGCAATGTCTTCCAGCAATCGCGCTTCATGCGTGTCGCGGCGTCATTGCTGTTGATATCTGTGCTGGGTGTACCTGCCGCTGCTTTTATGGGAATTCTTCCGGGTACTTCACCGAAGCCTCCCGTGTTGCTGTTCATGCCCGCGCCGAATATCGATGACATAGGTATTGAATTATCCGCAGTCGATCCAGAGGTGGTGGTAATCCCACCTGTTGACGAATATATTAACGATCCCTCGTATCAGCAAAAGGTCACTGCGATAAACCAGCACAACAGCTTTCGCTTGCTCATTCAATTATTACCGGATGAAATCGAGGCCTGTATTCTTGACTTCATTAGCAAGATGAATAAGCTTCTCAGATAGTTGATTAATTAGCTAATAGCATCAGCGTTTGTGCGTAAAATGGTGCACAATGAAATACTTGGTAGCCACATTAACGATATCAGTAATTTGCTTGTCGAGTGCCGTAGGCCAGCAGCCACAGCAGTTACAGGTGGATTTAAGCCTCGAAGACGCAATCCGACTCAGTCAAGAGAACGGGTCGCAGGTGGCGCAAGCCCGTCTGCAGTCGATGATTTCTAAGGGCGCGATTACCTCGGCTGATGGCGATTTCGACCCGGTGTTCTTTTCTAGCTTGAACTATGACTTCAACGAGTCGGCGGCATCAGGTTTCTTTAGCAATTTTGGCAACTCCATTTCTCGTAGTTATTCTGCTAGCCAGGGCCTCCGTTCAAATTTACGTAGTGGTGGTAATGTCGAGTTCAGAATTAATGAAGGTTACGACAACGAGAGTTACCTCGATGACACGCAGTCGAACACCTCAATGTCGTTGTCGTTTACGCAGCCTTTGTTGCGCGGAGCATTCAGCATGGTTGCCACTGCCAATGAACGCAAGGCACATATCACTCACGATAGCGACCTGTTATCCGTCACCCAAGCTAGCGTGGACGGCGTGCAATCAGTGGTTGACGCCTACTGGAATTTATCTTTTGCCTTAGCCGACCTCGAAGTTAAGAAGCAATCTTTGCTTTTGGCCGAGAATCTACGTGACATTACAGTAGCTAAGTATGACGTTGGTGCGGTTGCCAAAGTCGAAGTCACTCAAACACGTGCCGACATTGCCTCGCGGCAAGACGCGGTATTAATTGCGCAGAACTCCGTCACCACTAATCACGATGCTTTGCGCCGCCTTATTTCGGCTTTCGACAACCAAGATGATTGGCAAATTGATTTCAATCTAGTGTCGGAAGTACCGCCAGCTACTGCCGTAGTTAACGATTGGAACACTTTATGGGATCAAGCCCTTGAAAACAGAAGTGACATCCAAAAGTTACAATTGGATGTCGATTCCGCGCAAATCGATTTCGATGTGGCCCAATCAAACATGAGCCCCAAGCTCGACTTCAATGCCACGGGAACGTATTCCGCTCAAGATAATCAAGTAGGGTCTTCCTTGGATAGGCTGCTCGATCGTGATTCCCCTGGTTACACTTTCGGTTTAGTTTTCGAACTGCCGATTTCTAATAGTCAGTACGTCGGCGCCAAGATTCAAGCAAATAACAGGTTGTTACTTGCGAAAAGAATATTGCGTGACCAAAGCACAGATTTGGCACAACAAATTCGCCAGGCTTTACATGACGTCAACTATTATTCCGAGCGCGTAACGGTAACGGCACACGCCTCTAATATGGCCCAGCTCAAACTCGAGTCCGAGCAATTGCGCTTAAGAGAAGGCGCTTCAACGAATTACCAAGTCTTGCAGTTCCAGGCAGACCTAGCCGTTGCTCAATCGCAGCAATTACAAACGCAAACTGAATATGCCAAGGCTTCGGTGAAGCTTGATACTGTGCAAGGTAACGTACCTACGTTTTAATTGCTGACAGTAGTGCCGCGATGGCATGCAGATCGCCAATTGTGCTTAATTGACCACATTGCTTACGCAACTGCGGGGCTCCATTTAAGCCATGAAAGAAATCAGCGGCAAGTCGGCGCATCACGCGCATGCCACGTTGTTCACCGTATAGCTCTGCAACGCCGCTACCAAGCTCGATTAGTAATTCAGCACGAACATCAGCACCGGGCGTTTTTGGGATTGCAATACCCGAAAAGTAGCACCGAATCTGATCAAAGAGCCAAGGCTTGCCCATCGCGCCGCGACCCACAGCAATGCCATTGACTCCGGTATCCGCCATTGCTTGTGCACTCTCAAGATCAATGACATCGCCATTACCAATTACAGGTATGTCAACAGCTTGTGCCACAAGCTTTATTAATTCAAGGTCACTTCGCCCGGTGTACTTTTGCTCGCGAGTACGGCCGTGTACTGTAATTGCTGCTGCGCCAGCCTTTTCCATTAGTTCGGAAAACGCAGGGGCGTTTTTGTCGTTGTCGTGCCATCCTGCACGAATCTTTACGGTGACCGGAACAGTCGCCGCTTCAATCATCGCTGATACGCAATCGAAGGCTAGTTGCGGTTCGAGCAGTAGGGCAGAGCCACCACCGCCACCCGTAATCTTTGGCACAGGACAACCGACATTTAAGTCGACAATATCAAAGCCACGCTCTTGCACCGATCCGACGGCTATGGCCAAAGTCTCTGGATCGGCACCAAAGATTTGCGCGGCTACCGGAGTCTCGTTACTAGCTTTTGCTAGGTAGCCAAGGCTTTTGGTGTCGTTGTGGCGCAAAGCCATAGACGACACCATCTCGGTGGTCGTTAGCTCAGCACCAAATTTGCGGCACAATGCTCGGTAAGCCAAGTTTGTATTTCCAGCCATTGGTGCTAAACTTAGGCCCAAGTCAAACTTGTGCTCACCAATGCTGTAACCGAGGCTATGTGCGCGAGGTAGATTAGAATCCATGAAGGTCACATTTTACTTTAAATCTCTGCTCTATGCGGTCACAGTCTTTCCGTTGTTTGGTTGCTCGCAGCCAGATGATGTGGTGAGCTATGAGGCCAGCCTCAGCGATGTGTTCCCTGCGCCGACTAAAGTCGTTCCAACTTATGTCGAAGTAGATGACATTCAGCTGATTGAACGCTACATAAGCCATGTTCATGTCGGCACTAAAGACCATCACCGTTTTGCGGTGCAACGCTTACTAGAAAACAAGGGCAGTGCAGACAGGGTAGCGGCCGAGCTCAGAGACCTAACCACGGACCGATTTACCATAGGCGCCGTAGTATCGTTATGTCAAGTTCTTGGTGATGTCGGCGGTGCGAAACATGCGGCAGCGATTCTGCCGTTTGCCGCAACTATCTTTCCACCGATAGTCCGAACAGCGGCCTTTCAAGCACTAGCTAATATCGCTCCTGCCGATTACGGAAATCTCTTGATCACTGCCTTTGCCGAGCAAAAGGATTCCTCGCCGCGTAATGCTTGCCTGAATGCACTATCACAAGGCGGAAGCGAACAAGGTCTTGACTTCATTGCTAAACTTGTTGAAGAATGGTTAGATCAAGGCGAAACAGCTTTGCAGAGTTCGTGGAACGCATTGTTGTTGAATAGCAATCCACGTTTGCAACAGGTCTTGACAGAATTGCAGCCGCGACTGTCACCCTTTCTGGCGCTGCAATCCTTTGGCGTGCGCATCAGTCTTGGCGAGCGCGATATTCACGACCAAATCAAAATCTATCTAGATGCCGACAAATACAAGTCGGCCGGCACTCGCAGTCTGGCGGTACAATTGCTGGGCGAATTGCAACAATGGGATTTGGTAATGGGCTTAGCCCCAGCCAACAACGAGAAACTCGATCTAGCAATATTAGGCTTGCTTAGCCGCGACGATGCCCCAGAAAGCGCCGTCCAAATTCTTGATATTTATACGCAGCAAGAGTCGCAGACCCTGCAGCGCAAATCGTTGATGCAGATGGTTAAACTCGGCAAAACGTCATACCTCGATTCGTATTTGCTCGAACTTGACGAGTATCCACATACTTCAGG
>CAWWAN010000068.1:0-8450 GCA_963934925.1 uncultured bacterium
CGCTAAGCAAGTTGGTTTCGCAGTACTATGAGAATATCCAGTCTGCGCCTAGCGATGAAGAGTCGCAACGGAAATATCGCATTTGTTCGCAACCGATGATCAAGGCATTGACTGCGTTGACCGGCCAGAAAATTGTGCGCCCTCTCGAATGGACTGCGTGGTGGAATGACAATAAGAACAAGTCAGAGCTGTGGCAAGACAAAGATGAGTGATTCAATAGAACCCATAGACTCCGGTGAGATTGACTTAGCTCCTGCTCAGCAACAACAACCCGGTTCCTTGCTACGCCTACGTGACGTCCAAGCGCTTAATCGCTCTTTTCGTCGCCTTGCCGAGGTACAAGAGGTTCTGCTAGATCGTCTAGAAGAGTTGGAAGAAGAAAAAATCAAACAGTCCAAGTTCAACTCGCCGTTGTTGGCGATTTCAGGCATGGTCTTGGGCGTGGGACTGACAGCTGTTGCGTTTGTGTACATGCAACCCGCAAGCGAAATATTGGTGCAGCAAGAGCCAGCCCCTATAACTATTACGCAGCCCGAAATAGTTATTCAGGCTCCTGACAATACCGAGCTTAATGACAATTTCGCCAAGCTTAGCGAGAGTCTCAGTGCAGTCATTAGCGCGCAAAACTCCGACCGTGAGCAAATGTCAGATTTGACAGCGCAAATACTATCAAGCGAAAATCAAAATAGTGCTTTGCGTCAAGCGATGGCTGACATCCAAGAGAAGCATCAGCGAGAACTTGAAGAGGTCAAGAAGCGGCAGCTGACAGCGATAGCCATGCCAGCTTTGCAGGTGCCGCCAATCGCCGCTCCAGCACTTGCCACCACAGTGCCAGCAAGTGAGTTGGTTATCAAATTAAATGCTTTGTTGGCTGCCGACGGTTATTCGAAAAATCAATTTCAAGTGGCGACTAAAACTGATGGTGTCGCCGAATTGAATAATGTGATTATGCTCAGCTGGAATTCTTCAGGGAAGCTTGAATCAATGATTGATGCCACTAGTGTGAAGCTTGAGCTGCATAGAATGAGTCACACCGTAGTGATGACCTTTAGCGATGGTAGCCGCACCGTAGGTGGGGCGGCTAAAGTTGCATTGCCGGAAGAAGGAGTGCGTCTCGAGTTTAGCGAAGTAAATGCCGATGTTTGGGTTGAGCAATTCCCAGAACTCATTATTGCGGTTCCCGCCGCGAACGTGCCGCAATCTGTGAATAACAGTGGCCAAGTGAAAGTAGCATTAGATTCTTTGATCTCTAAGCGTGGTTCATTTAGTTACTACAAACTTTCTGCACTTGGCGAAATAAACGGTGACGAGTTGCGTTATGTGCAAATTAATTGGCACGATAATTCCGGACGCCTTGTGAAGACCATCGAAGCGGATAGCTTGTTAGTGGTATTGCACAAATCGGGCTCTGTAGAGTTGCAAATGCGTAACGGTGCCTTTTTATCAGGTAATCAGCGCAGCCCATTCTCTTCGGATCGATTTAGCTTGCATCTACCACGTCAGGACATGCAACTATGGCGTGACTCTATCGTGCCTACTCGCGAAGCTGGCTTCTAGAATGGCGTCTGCCCCCGACGAAGTTTTTAGCGTCGCTGGTGCGCTTGAAATAGCGCGCAATGCCTTAGACTGCGAAGTGGGCTCGGTTTGGCTCGAAGCAGAACTCTTTCAATACCGCGGACCACACGCTAGTGGTCACTATTACTTTAAATTACGCGACCAGGAGGCAACCGTCGATGCCATTATGTGGCGCGGCAAAGCGGCGCGTATTTTAAACTTTGACGCCCAAGACGGTATGCAGGTTCTGGTTCAGGGGCGCTTCGATATTTATGCTGCGCGCGGCAGTTTGAGTTTTCAGGTAGAGGCCATGCGTCCTCTAGGCGCTGGCGGCCTCGCTCAGCAATTCGAATTGCTGAAGCAAAAGTTGCTCGCCGAGGGCCTATTCGATAGTGAAAACAAATTGGCAATACCGGTGCGTCCGCGCAAGGTGGTAGTCATCACGGGTCAAGGATCTGCGGCTTGCGCCGATATTTTGAGTTCCTTAGAAGAATCGCAGGCGCCGCTTGATATTTACCTTTGCTACTCGCTTGTTCAGGGAGCACAGGCCGTGGATAATTTAGTAGACGCCCTCCAGGCTGCTACTAAATTAAGGCCAGATGTCATCCTGCTGTCGCGCGGCGGCGGTTCGCTTGAAGACCTGTGGTCCTTTAACGAAGAAAAACTAGTGCGAGCCATTGCGGCTTGTCGTATACCGATAGTCTCAGCAGTTGGGCACGAAGTAGATACTACACTGTGTGATTTAGTCGCCGATTATCGTGCCATTACTCCGACAGCCGGGGCGCAATTTATTTCCAGTGGCTGGTTGGCATCCTTGCAAGAGTTGGAAAACTTGCGCCACCGATTGTTGGCGCAATCACCGCAATCTGCAATGCAACGTTTGCGTAATAGATTTCATCAGGCTGAATCTAGACTGGCTCAGGCACCACTTGATTTGTTGGCCCAAACCAAAGCTAAATTACTGCGCTACGCAAACGGCTTGTTGCATTCTGGGCCGACGGTGGTCCTCGCTCAGCATCAAGCTCGCTGTCGCACTCTCGAGGCACGCCTTGCCGTTGCTAACCCGCAGCAGCTTCTTGACCGAGGCTACGCCTTAGTGCAAGTGGAAGGGCAAGACGGGTACCTGCGCAACGCCAGTAACGCGAAGAGTAAAGACAAGCTGTTGGTGCAACTAGCCGACGGAGCGTTACGGGCAACAGTAGAATAACCGAGTGGCAAAGAAGAAGACTCCCGAATTAGATTTTGAGCAGCAGCTCGACAATCTAGAATCCATCGTTGATCAGCTAGAAAGCGGCGAGTTGACTCTAGAGCAATCCATCGATAAATATCAAGATGGGGTTAAGTCCTTAAAGTCATTGCACCAAGCGATGTCCGCTTCTGAACAAAAGGTTACTGAATTAAGTGCCGATTTACGTGGTGAAATTGACGAACTAGAAGATGGCGAGGACGACTGATTTTAGTGCCTGGTTGGCGAAGTTTGCTGTCGACTTTGACAAGCAGCTGAGTGTCGTTTTGGACGACGCCTTGTCGGACGATTCTCGTTTGCATCAATCCGTGAAATACGCGTTACTCGGAAAAGGCAAAAGAATTCGACCCGCGCTGTGTTGTTTGGTTGCAGATGCTGGTGCGCAGAATGAAGCGGTGATGCGCACAGCCATGGCCATAGAAGCTGTGCATACCTATTCGCTGGTGCACGACGATTTGCCAGCCATGGACGACGACTGCTTACGCCGCGGACGCGCAACGGTTCATGTCGAGTTCGATGAAGCAACGGCCATCCTTTGCGGTGATGCGTTATTGACTTACGCTTTCGAATTACTTGCCACTGTTGACGTCGCCGCGGAGCAGCGCATCGAGCTAGTCCGTGTTCTGTCACAGGCGGCGGGGCATAACGGAATGGTGATGGGGCAGCATCTCGATATCGAAGCTACTTCGCAGTCGATACCCTTTGAAGCGTTGCAGGACATCCATCTTTTGAAGACCACTGCATTGATTGCATCTGCGATTGAAATGGGCGCGGTGTTGACGGGCCAAAACGCGGACAAATGGCGCGAATTTGGAGGACACATAGGCATGTTATTTCAAGTGGTCGATGACATTTTAGACGCTACTGCGGATAGTGAGCAGCTTGGCAAAACTGCGGGCAAAGACGATGCCGCGCAAAAACCAACAGCGGTTAGCGTGCTCGGCCTCGACGAGGCGCGTGAATTTGCTGCTCAACTGTGTGCTGCAGCCGAAAAGGGCTTACAGCAACTTGGCGTAGAATCATCAAATCCATTAAATCAGTTGCCTAGCTTTTTGCTAGACCGTAGCTTTTAGGATAGAATATAGCTAACCATGAAACCACTGCACTCGTGCAATATTACTTCGCCTAAAGATTTAGATGGGCGCTCCCTCACTGAGCTTGAAGCTTTGTGCGCGGAAATGCGTAGTTTCTTAATCCAAAAGGTTAGTGCGAGTGGTGGGCATCTTGGTTCAAATCTAGGAGTCGTCGAAATCACTGTGGCCCTGCATAAGGTCTTTGATTTCTCTAAAGACAAGCTGGTGTTTGACGTGAGTCATCAATGCTATCCGCACAAGATACTTACGGGCCGCGCTGCCGGATTTGATAGCTTGCGCCAAACGAATGGCATGTCGGGTTTCATTAACCGTGACGAATCGCCATACGATATGCTGACTGCTGGTCACGCTGGCACATCCATCTCTTTCGCCTCTGGGCTTGCAGCGGGCATGAAGGGCAGCTCCGATGACGGCGACGACCCATGGTCGGTAGCGTTAATTGGTGACGCAGCTTTTGGCTCAGGAGTCGCTTTCGAAGGCATAAACCAAGCCTCTGATAACGATGCGCGAATGGTTGTCGTGCTTAACGACAACGAATGGTCTATTGCTAAATCAGTTGGTGCGATGGCGCGCTATTTGTCGCGCATTCGTTCGTCGCAAACGTTGCACAAAACCTATGAGCGTTTGTCGGCCTTAGCTCACAAGTTGCCAATCGTAGGCAGTCGCATGGACGAAATCGGCGAAGTGTTGCGACACGTTATGGTTCCCGGGCATGTTTTCGAAGAGCTTGGCGTTAACTACATTGGCCCACTAGATGGCCATGACTTAGATGTCGTGGTAGACGCACTTGAACGCGCTAAAAAGTTTAAGGGAGTTACGTTGGTACATCTCTTGACAGAAAAAGGTAAAGGCTTCGACCCGGCGTCCGACGATCCCGAACGCGCACATGGTGTTAAGCCGCCGTCCAAAGTGCCTGCTGCTGCATCGCCGGGGCCAGGGCAGTCGAAACAATCTTTTACAGCCGCATTCTCGCAAAGCTTATGCACGTTGGCAGATAAAAATCAACATGTTCATGCCATCACTGCGGGTATGCCATCCGGAACGGGTCTTGGCGAGTTCTCAACGCGCTTTGCGGAGCGCTTTCACGATACCGGCATAACCGAGCAACACGCCGTAGCGTTGGCGGGTGGCCTTGCAACCACTGGTAAGCGGCCGGTGGTTGCTATTTACTCGACTTTCTTGCAGCGAGGATACGATCAGGTCTTCCAAGAAGTAGCTCTGCAAAAAGAGAGCGTAGTGTTCGCGCTCGACCGCGCTGGTTTAGTGGGGCAAGACGGTCCAACGCATATGGGTTTGTACGACCTTGCCTATTTGCGCGCTTTCCCTGGGTTTACCTTGTGTGCGCCGCGCGACGCTGCCGATCTCGACCGCATGTTGAATTTGGCTGTGAATAGTAAAGGGCCATGGGCGATTCGTTGGCCGCGTGCCAATGCCGAAGCCGAGTCTTTCATCCCTCAAGATTTGCGAGAACCGCTAGTCCTTGCACGCGCCGAATGTTTGCGCCAAGGAAGCGATGGAGTGGTATTTGCCTTAGGAGACGTTGTTAATCAGGCCGTTACTGCAGCGGAAGAGTTGCAGCGCTTACATGGCATTTCGCTTAAGGTATATGACGCGCGATTCGTGAAGCCTCTTGACGAACAAGCTATTTTGAACGCTGCTACTGATTATGATTTTATAGCCACTGTAGAAGAGCATTCGGTACTCGGCGGTTTTGGTTCTGCGGTGGCCGAGCTGTTGTCTAAGAATTCTTGTTTGACAGGACAACGCCAATGCCGTCACTCTTTGCACGGCGTGCCAGATGATTTCATCTCACATATGAATACTCGCGAAGAGCAGTTGCTGCGTTGTGGGCTTGATGCAGACTCGCTTATGCAGTCATGGCATAGTCAATTAAAAAATTCAAGCGTCAAGGTAGAAAGTTAGATGGCTCCCGAGACCACGCCTTTACTGCCAACCACGCGCCGTCCGCATGTGTTGATACTTGGCGATGAGACCAAGGGTAAAGTTAAGGATATTGCTGTTGCCGCTAAAGCTTTGCTCGCCGATAAAAACGTAATAGTCACCGTCGATTTAAAGGCAACTTACAAAGCGATAGAATCTAAACCCGACTTGGTTATCGTTATTGGTGGCGATGGCGCCATTCTCGCGACATCCCATCGTTTGCAGCGCCGACGTGTACCAGTGCTGGGCGTTAATGTAGGGCGCGTAGGATTCTTGTCCGCTGTTTCTCCGTCGCGACTCGAGACGGTGCTTAACGATTTATTCGATGACAAGTTTCGAATCGAACGTCGCGCTTTGATGTCCTTTTCTGTGAAACGCAAGGGCGAAGTGGTTCTCGATTCGCATGTACTCAATGAAATCGTGGTTACGCGACTCCCAGAAGACTCGATGATGAGTATCGAACTGGTTGACGAACGCCGTCCCGTTTGTTCTTACTTCGGTGACGGTCTGATTGTATCTACAGCCACGGGCTCGACAGCCTATAACCTGTCGGCAGGCGGCCCGATCTTAGCGCCGAGTCTCGAAGCATTGGTGGTGCAGCCTTTGGCCCCTCACACTTTGGCAATGCGTCCGCTAATACTACGTAGTGACCGCCATTTCAGCTTGAGAATTAATTCGTCAGGCACTCTAAATAGCGACGGCCACCTAGAAGGTAATTTACAACCTGGCGACCGCGTCAGAATTGGCCCGAGTAGTCGTACCCTGCAATTGGTTGTTGACCCGAAGAATCGTTTTTATGCGCGCCTGCGCTCAAAACTTCATTGGGGTGAAGCTGCTGGCCCAGGCGACGACTAAGCTTTAACTGTAGACACCGCGTAGTTTGTCGAAGTAGGCTACACGCTCAACTCCGAGCATACAGGTTGCAAGGCGTAACCCAACATTATGCTTGCCCGCTGCAACACGTGCCTTGTTGTAAGCGGCGATAATCATGCGGTCGAGACGCTCTTCGACTAATTCGATTGGCCAATAGTATCCAGCACGGTTTTGCACCCACTCGAAGTAGGCGATAATCACCGAGCCACTGTTGCCAAGCAAGTCTGGCACAATGGGGATACCACGCTCCTCAAGAATGTTGTCAGCGCGCTTGGTGGTGGGTCCGTTTGCTGCTTCTACGACTAGCTTGGCGTTAATCGTGTCGGCATTTTTACCCGTAATCTGATTAGATGCTGCGGCGGGAATTAACACGTCGCAAGCGAGGCTTAAGAGCTCGGCGTTATCAATAAGGTCGCCGCCTTTAAAGCCAGCCAATGAGCCGTGATTTTCACGGTACTGAACCAAAGCTGCAACATCAATACCATCAGCATTATGAAAGCAAGCCTGTAGATCGCCCATCCCGATAATTTTGTGGCCATTGCGCTCTAGCTCGAGAGCAGTTTGCGAGGCCACTTGCCCAGCACCCTGAATCACTACCGCAACTTTTTCGTTGATGTTCATTTCTGAAAGACGCATCTCCATTACTACACGTACTCCGCGACCAATAGCCGAGTTACGCAATTGCGTACCACCCAATCCTAATGGCTTGCCCACAACAACCGCATTTGCCGTGTGTCGTGCATGCATTGAATAGGTGTCCATTGCCCACGCCATCATGCGTTCGTTAGTATGCAAGTCAGGAATGAGGATGTCGCGCTCAGGCCCAATGAGATCGTTGACGCCGGCGGTGTAACGGCGTACAACTTTTTCAACGACAGTGTCGCTGTGTTCACGCGGTTCGAAGTTGACGCCACCCATTGAACCACCAAACGGCACGTTCAAAGCGGAGCATTTCCAGGTCGTCCATGCTGCCAGGGCACGTAGTTCGTCACGGCTCATGTTTTTATCAAAGCGCAAGCCACCGAGGCATGGACCTAAAGACAAGTTGTGGCGGATGCGGAAGCCAGAGAAGACTTCAACCTCGCCGTTGTCAAGCCTCACCGGAATCGCAAATTTAAATTCGCGATCGGGGCGACGCAACAACATGTACAAGTCAGGATCGAGTCCGAGAAGCTGTGCGGCTTCATCGAAACGTTCCATCATTGAGGCGAATGGGTTGTCGTCGGACAGTGCTGGTGACGGCGCCTGTGGTTCTTCGATTGGGTTATTATCGTTAAGCATACATACCTCTCATTTCATGCGAGTAAGCGACTCGCTCTACAGCTAGGCAATAAGCGCCAATTCGCGCGCTCGTTTCATTGCGCTCAGATGAAGCCACCACGTCGTTGAAAGAATCAACCAGGATGCGCTCCATGCGGTCGAGCACGTCTTTTTCTTCCCAGAAGTATCCCATGCGGTTTTGCACCCACTCGAAGTAGGATACCGTTACGCCGCCGGCGTTTGCCAAGATGTCTGGCGCAACAAACACGCCATTGGCTTCAAGAATCATGTCGGCTTCGTCAGATGTCGGGCCATTGGCTCCCTCGACGATTACCTTGGCCTGGATGGCAGCGGCGTTTTCTGATGTGATTTGGTTTTCGGTAGCCGCTGGGATTAGGACATCACACTCAAGCGATAGTAATTGATCGTTGTCGATGTCGGTCGTGCCAGGGAATCCTTGTAGCTTGCCGTTTTCTCGCAAC
>CAWWAN010000069.1:0-8447 GCA_963934925.1 uncultured bacterium
CTTTTTACTCATGAACGTTCGCCCGTTCTATAGCGGCTTTGCCAGCAGGCGTGATGATACGGCCTTGCGGAGTGCGTTGCATGAAACCTTGTTGAATAAGCCATGGTTCAATAACTTCAGCAAGTGTGTCTTCGGCTTCGTTTGCTGCAACACTAAGATTCTTTAACCCCAGTGGGCGTGATTCTTCTACCAGAGCCAAAGCCTTTAGAACTTTGCGATCACTTTCTTCAAGGCCATTATCATCGATATTGAGCATCGCCAGAGTTTGTTCACAACACGGTTGATCAATCACGCCATCAAAATCAATTTGCGCCAAATCGCGCGCGCGCCGTAACAAGCGATTGGCAATACGCGGAGTACCGCGTGAGAATTTCGCCAAAGTCTGCGCAGCATCTTCGTCGAGTTGTACGCCGAGTAATTTGGCTGAACGCAATAAAATCTGACAAATAGAATCTATGTCGTAAGGCTGAAACGACAGGCGATGCCCAAAGCGCGAGCGAAACGGTGGGCTAAGCAGAGCTTCGCGAGTAGTAGCACCCACCAAGGTAAAGGGCTGGATGTCGAGCTTCAGCAATCGCGCATGCTCGCCGCTGTCGAAAGTCCATTCAATCTGAAAGCGGTCCATGGCGCCATAGAGGTATTCCTCGATTTCGACATTCATACGGTGGATTTCATCGATGAAAAGAATCGACCCGGCGGTAAGCTGACTGAGAATTCCGACCAAATCTTTGGCTCGGTTCAGTGCTGGACCAGAAATAATCTTCAATGGGCGTTGCAGCTCGTTACCTAAAGCCAAAGCCAGCGATGTCTTCCCGAGCCCTGGTTGACCCGTGAACAGCAGATGCTCGAGAACCTCATCGCGCTGTTGACAGGCGGCAATCATCAGCTTTAAAGGGGCTAAAAGCTCTTTCTGGCCCAAAAAGTCATTGAAGTCTTTAGGGCTAAGGCTACGTTCGTATTCACCCTCGGCCAGTGCGCCAACATCGGTCGAGAAGGAGGATTCTTTAGGCATGAGTAGATTCTGACGCTTCGCTGTGCGGATTTCCACTACCACTGTGCGGAAACGCACTAAAATAGTGTAAAAAAATAAGTTTAGTGCCCATATTTACTAGTCACAGGGCAGAAAACATGGCATGATAATTGCCCTAAGTGGCTATACCTCCTTAGGCAAGATAAATACCCAAGATGAATCCAAGTCAAATAACCAAAGTCTTTGCGCTAGCATTAGTTGCTTCCGCTATTTCATGTTTTAATACCGACGAAGTCAAGGGTGGCTCCGGTAGTGAAAGCTCTTCAGTGATGGCCTTGACGGAAGTGACCAATGGCTTTGGTCGGATCCTGCCTTACCTCATTCCTATTGCAGATCCAGCTACAGGTGGTCCGACTGCACAGATTGTTGAAATCCGTTCACTGGAAGATTTATACAACAATCCTTCAACGGACTTGAATCCTATTTTGCCACCGGCAGCATGGCCAGTAGCAGCAGTTAACCCAGCAAACGCTCCAGGCAACCACTTCGTGGTAGTTAGCTTCACTGGTGACATCGACGAAGCTTCCGTCCTTGACCCTACAGCAGGGGGCCTGGCCAACAATGGCTTGACAGGCGCAATTACAGTTACAGCCTATAACAAAGTAACAGGTGAAAGTTCACCAGTCGAAGGCCGCGCATTTATTAATGGCTATACTTACTTCGGGGGGGGCGCAGCGGGCCCAATTCGCGAGCGGTGGGTAGCGAAAGCAGGGTCGGCTGGCGTGACTGCACTCACTTTCGACCGCGATGGCATTGAAGTGACTCCGGGTATTGGTTTTCCTGGTACTTCTGATGCTGCTAGTGGTGTGCCAAACGGTTCATTCGCAAGTGCGGGTAATTACATCGCAAAAAACACTTTTATGTTTGTTGCCGATAAAATATCTAATCCCGGCCTAAGCAGCTACGATACGTTCGACTCGAATGTAGTTTTGCGTGTCGTGATTAAAGGCAGTGAGCTCGGTGACGTTGAAGGCGGTGTTCGTTCAACGCGCGGTTTCTATCTTGAAAACGGTGGCGTCGCGACTTCAGCTGTTGCGGGCGATGATGGCGGCGCACCATTGCCGCTGCTTGATGGTGCTGGTGGCCGTATTGTAACCAGCCCTCAAGACCTTGACATTGACGTCGCATGCGACAGAGACATTTATTTCTCTTTAGACGAAGCCTGCCAGCCACACACGCTCGGTCCCATCCCTGGAGCTTTCCCGCCTTCACTATCCAATGAGTTCACTGTCGAATTCTACCCGCAGGTGCTTCCTGGTGAACCATTGCCGGGTGCTACGATAGCTTTAGCTTACACCGTAAGTCCAGTAAGCCCGTTTAACTTCACTGAGTTCGTCGTCAGTCCAGTGGTTCCTTTTCCTGGGCAGGACCCGCTTGGCGCGAGATCAACTGCCGAAGTAGCGTACTTCCACAAATCGGCTGAAGATTTGTTCGGCAACCGCGATAACGCATCTGCTGATAGCTCGCTAATCTCATTCATTATTGGTTCAGATTGCCCGGGATTGGTCAATGCACCGGTAATGCCAGGTTCTCTGCTGATAGCTTCAAATCAGGGAATGAAGGTACTCGACCTTGACGGTTTTGGTCAGGGCACTGGCGACCCAACTCACGACTTCATTCGCACTGAATATAATGTTACCTTTGACGACGACTACGGCAATATTCCAATGTCCGGCGATGTTTCGAAGTTCCCGTTTAATCCAAACCTTTCACTGCAAGGAGTCTTTCCACCGCTAACGGCAGCCACTACAACACTTGCTGGTGGTTCACGTGGTGTGTTCACCCTAACGCAAAACACATCTCTGGAGACGGCTTTAACGTCTAGCACTTCGATGGGGTCCATTGCCGATGTAATGATTGGCCATCCACTTGACCTGGCTTATAACAACTATGAATGTATCTCTGGTGGACAAAATAATTGTGCAAGCTTGGCTTTCCAAACAATTCCAGGAAGTACAACGGGGGGGCGCGGTAACAATATTACTAATGCACCGCATCCAAACCCACCGCGCTTAGAGTTATCTCCTTCTTGCTACTCACCAATGATTCAGGCTGAAGAGCCAACGTTGATGGGCCTTACAAGTACATTGGCGCCAGGAAACGCCTTCGGTAATCCAGCGACTGGCCAAAAGCCTTCAGGCTTGCTTACAGAATCGCTTAGTTACGGTGGCTTCTGGGGCCCGGCTCCAGCTCAAACGGTATGTCCAACATTCGTGCTGCGCCAACAGATTGGTCACTTCTTGTTTTTGCTAGATGCGACCAATTCAGAAATTGTGGTCCTTAACTCGAACCGCATGTCCATTATCAAGCGTGTTCCAGTAGTGAGCCCACGCGACTTAGCGATCTCACCTGACTTAAACATTCTCGCTGTATCAAATAACAGCGCTTCAACGGTTACCTTTATTGACACCGATCCGTTCTCACCAACTTTCCTCGAAGTAATCAAAGTAGTAAGCTTGGTTGACAGTAACAATCGCCGTGCACTTGGTCCGACTGAAATGGTATGGCAGGGCGACGGTGAAGATGTGCTAGTAATATGTGATCGTTCAGGTTCATTGGCCTTAGTGTCAGGCAACGGACTCGAAGTTCGTAAAATCATCTCTGGCATTGCTAGCCCGAAATTGTTGGCTGTGACCGATCGTAGCTCATCTGTCTACACGACAGGACTGTATTATGCCTATGTCGTTTCAGAAACGGGTAGTATGAAGGTTTTTGAATCCGGCCCAGATGGTTTGCAAGGTATTGGGTACGACGAGTTCATCGGCGAACCTTTGCTAGATGGTCGCAGTGGTTTCGAGAATCCAAGTGCGATGTTGATTAATCCCGGTTCAACTAAACACTCAGTGTTTGTCGCATATGCACCAACGACTGGCGCAACAATTGATGACATTTGGTTAGATTCATCGCCTACTGGCCCACTGACTATTCGCTTGGCTCCTGGCGTTGTGAGTGATCCAAGTCGTCGTGGTAAAGAATGGTTGATGATTAAGCAATACAAAGATGTGTTCTCTTCGTCTTCAATCCGCGATTTGGCTGTCGATGACCTAAATAACTTCGGTTCGATTTCAACGACATACTCCGTGTTTGGTGGTGGCAATCTCGTGCACCATAGCTCAAAAGCTTTGTCCCGCGCTGGTTCGCCTGTGTCGTTCCCTCGCTTCTTGTTTGCAGCTTCTTCAGCTGGTTTCATTGACGTGTTGAACATCACTGAAGGTACTGTCGCTGTTCCACCAATTCGAGTCGAAGGTGTCTCAGTTCTTGCACACTACTGGCGTCAGTAATTCACTGGCAACGCTTAGCACTCGATAATACTTTCATTGAATGGTGGCCTCTGCAGGGAAGCAAGTGCAATCTATGTTTGGCGAAATCGCTGAACGCTATGATTTCTTAAACGGCTTTCTTAGTTTTGGCATCGACCGCATTTGGCGCCGTCGGGCAATTAAAGGTGCGGCAGTCAGCGCAAGCGATACGGTCTTAGATTTATGTTGTGGCACCGGAGATTTGGCCATTGCTTTCGCCACCAAAGGCTGCCAAACGACCGGGGCCGATTTTACCTATCAAATGTTGGCTAAAGCGCCAGCGAAGGCTGATAAAAGGAAAGTCAACGTCGAGTGGGTGCAAGCAGATGCCCAGCAGCTACCATTTGCCGACGACAGTTTTAACGTAGTTAGCATCGCCTTTGGTATTCGTAATGTCGAGAATGTCGAACTCGCGATACAGGAGTGTCACCGAGTCTTAAAAGAAGGCGGCCGACTGGTGGTACTCGAATTTTTCCCTATTCCGAACCCAGTGTGGCGCTTTTTCTTTCGCTTGTACTTTTTGCGGGTGCTACCGGTTATTGCTGCAGTGGTGCGGGCAGGGCGCACGGGTGCTTATACTTACTTGCCAGAAAGCGTCGACGCGTTTTATACGGCCAATGCCTTCGCGAAATTGCTAACATCTAACGGACTCCAATTGTTATCAGATACCGCCCTTACGGGTGGGGTCTCTCGCTTGTTCGTCGCTGTTAAAAAATCATAGTGAATTCTCTAGTAGCACCTTTTCGCCGCGATCCAGCTGTCAGTTTTTTGATGCTGCTGCCATTGGCACTATTGCATCTTAGTGGCTACTCTTCGGCGAGCCTTAGAGAATCGTGGCTGGTCGAATACGTGTTAATGCAGTGGCAGCCCTACGCTTTGCCGGTAATAGTGCTGTTATTGTTCGTGGCGATTTTGTGGTCGATTGGCAGAATACGATCTTTAGAATTACCTTGGCGCGGTGGCGCGACCCTTATTTTTGCTGAAGCATTGTGCTGGGCGGTAGTGCTCGGACCACTGCTTAGTTTCTTGAGATCGGTGATTGATGTCGAGCTACTGCCGTTGCTCGTCACCGGCGAGGGCGAAAGTTTGTCGGTGCATGCTAAGTTGTCTATTGCAGCTGGAGCTGGCCTCTACGAAGAATTGGCGTTTCGCGTGGTGGTACTCGGTGGCCTTGCAATGCTCTTGCGAGCTTTTTTTCTCAACTTTTTTAGTGATGCAATCGCTCGTAAAGTTGGCTTCGCAATAGCTTTATTTGCCTCTGCGATTCTTTTCGCTGCGGCTCATGGCATGATGGGGGATCAAAGCGCATTCGAGACAGGGCCGTTGGTTTACCGCAGCCTGGCGGGCATCGCCTTCGGCTTGCTATTCTGGTTTCGCGGACTCGCAATTTGTGCCTATGCACACTTTACCTATGATGCCATCTTGCTGATAAAATTAGATTAATGGAAAACACTAGTCCACCACGCCGAGTTGTCCTTGCTGTCAGCGGGGCGAGCGGAGCAATCTACGCAGTGCGTTGCTTACAAATGCTTGTCGCCTCTGATATCGAGGTCGAACTGATTTATTCCAATGCGGCGCGGCGTGTGTTGATAGAAGAATGCGACATCCATTTTGATGGCGATTTAACTGTCTTACTTCCCGACTCAGCGACCCATGCATTAGTGACAGTGCATGCGCACGATGACATCGGCGCACGTCCGGCATCTGGCAGTGGTCTTGGCGAGGCGGTTATTGTGCTGCCATGCTCGCTTTCAACGTTGGCGGGTATCAGCTGTGGTAGCGCGGCGAACTTGATTGAACGCAGCGCGCAGGTAGCGCTCAAAGAACAGCGTAAATTAGTGATAGTACCGCGAGAAACTCCACTGTCACGGACCCACTTAGATCACATGTCGCGGTTGGCGTGGGCAGGAGCGACAATTTTGCCAGCTAGCCCAGGTTTCTATCACCGTCCACAAAGCATTGAGCAATTAGTCGACCAGGTGTGTGCCAAAATATTGGGAGTATGTGATATTCCGCAATCAACTGTTGGCCCGTGGACAGGGTCTGCAACGGATGAATAATTCATTACGCAACACTTTGCGCATGATTAAATTCGAGCACAGTGTGTTCGCTTTGCCATTCGCCCTCAGCGGCGCTGTTATAGCTGCTAACGGCATGCCGCCATTCACCGATTTTGTACTACTAGTGTTGGCTGCGGTGTTCGCGCGCTCAGCAGCGATGGCCTACAACCGCATCCACGACCGCCATCACGACGCGTCAAACGAGCGCACGGCAAACCGTGAATTAGTCGTCGGCACTTTGTCTGTGCGTTACGCGATTAGCTTCACTCTTTTTTGCAGCTTTGCTTTTATTGGCATAGCGTTTTTACTCGCTCCAATTTGCGGATGGTTGTCGCTACCATGCCTTGCGGTGTTACTGGGCTACTCACATTTGAAGCGCTATTCGTATCTGTGTCATCTAGGTTTAGGCATCGCACTAGGCCTGGCTCCGGCCGGCGCATGGTTGGCGGTCAACAAAAGCTTTGATGGCGACTGGCAACTGCCGTTAATCATCGGCGCTGGCGTTAGCTTGTGGGTTGCCGGTTTCGATTTACTCTATGCCATTCAAGATATTGAGCATGACTTGCAGCAAGGTACCTTCTCCATACCTGCCAGATTCGGTACGACGGCGACTAAGTACGTTGCGATGGTTTGTTTCATGAGCGCCGTGGTTTTATGGGGTAACGGCAATCAACAATTAGGCTTAGGGTCTATCTCAATGCTCGGCCTAGCGCTCGTCGCGGTTTTATTGGCTGCCGAGCTGTTCTTGGTACATCGCTATGGCAAAGAGAAAGTACCGATGGCCTTTTTTAAGGTCAACGCCTGGGTGCCGATGGTGTATTTCCTTAGCTTAGTGGCCGACATTAACTATTAGGCGATTTTAAGCTATACACATGGCCGTAGCTCGCCCCAAGCAACTTGATCCTGGCACTGAATATCGTCAGTGGTGTGGCTTGGCGCGTGATGGCAAATTGCCACGATTGCTGCTGATACTGCCGCCCAAAGGCGATGAAGAGGTCTGGTTCGGTGAGCAAGTCGCTTCTGCGGCGCGCGAATACCTATCCACTCAAGATGGCGTCGACATCTTGGATATCGACGGAGGCTCGGCCGACTTCGATGCTGACAGCGTCGATAGCTTTTTGAATTCACAATCCTTGTTTGCCACTCGGCAGGCACTAATATTTAGCCGCGCAGCGAAGGCGATTACTAAATATCCACGCCTCGCCGAGCGCTTGCTGGAAGTGGCGAGCAGCGGCGAAGGGCCCGAGTTCATGGTGGTGCATACGGGCGCATCGACGTCTAAGGGTGTGAAGGCATTGAGTGCGACTCGGATTAAAGCAGCAACTAAATTGCGCTTCCGACAACTTTATAGCGATCCGCCGCCATGGCGTCCCGAGCCGGATGCTTCTGAGGCAGCGCAATTTGTGACCGCCGAGGCGCGACTGCAAAAAATAACGATGCAGCGTGGTGCGTCGGGCAGTTTAGTGGCATTAGCCGGTTCACGTCCTGCAGATTTGCTGCAGGCGATTAATCACTTTTCATTGCTGGGCTTAACCAGTGTGGGCGAGCAAGATGTACGCGATGTAGCTTCGCATTCGGCCGAGGGCTCTGCCTTCGATTTTGCCGACTCTGTTTTGAGCGGCGATTCCGTTAGCGCTTTACGGTTGCTGACTAAAATATCCCGCCAAGGATTACGTGCTTGGGGCGGCAAACGCGTTTCTATTCGCGATGCCTTTGCGCTGTTGATGTCGGCGGTTAATAGTGAAGTTACCAAGACAGCGACAATTATCGAGTTTATGGTGCACACACCTGATTTGGAACAGGCGATTAAAGTGTCTGGTAGTCGCCCGAGCAAACCGGTTATTTCTAAAATGCAAAAACGATTGGCGGTGTGTGATGCGTCGCACATCAATAAAATTAACGCTGCAATTCTGCAAGCCGAAAAGAATTTAAAAGTCGAAGGATGGCGTGACACCACCCATATCCTAGAAATGTTTGTGTTTCGTGTTTTAAAGAGAAAATAGATGAGTGTTATTCGTCAGTTACCGCGGTTGGTGGTCGATCAAATCGCCGCCGGTG
>CAWWAN010000070.1:0-8356 GCA_963934925.1 uncultured bacterium
CGCTAAGGGAAACACGAGTTTTAACAGGGTGTTTGCTCAACTCCGCGCGGACCGCGTCCATCCCTTGATTGAGGTCTATGCTCACCACTTCGCTACCTAATTCTTCCGCAGTAGCTTCCGGCAAATACTGTGCCGGGTTAGTTTCTAATTGCTCGATGAATACTCCATCTTTTGTTATTTTGCCCAAGCACTGACGGTCCGCCGAGCATGAAACTCCGATGCCGATTGGTAGTGATGCCCCATGCCGTGGTAAGCGAATCACCCGCACATCATGGCAGAAGTATTTGCCTCCGAACTGGGCACCTATGCCAATTTCTTGAGTTAAGGCTAAAATCTTTTCCTCGAACTCAATGTCGCGGACTGCATGCCCTAAGGCATTGCCTTCTTTCGGTAAGTCGTCGTAGTATCGCGCGCTCGCCAACTTAACCGTCTTAAGATTACTCTCCGCTGACGTGCCGCCAATAACAATCGACAAGTGATAGGGCGGACAAGCCGCAGTGCCGAGGTTAACTATTTCTTTGCGTAACAAATCTATCATCAAATCTTCGCGCAACATCGATGGTGTTGACTGCACCAAATAAGTTTTATTAGCTGAGCCACCACCTTTCGCCAGGAATAAAAACTTATACTCATTGCCATTGGCCGCCAGCAAATCAATTTGCGCTGGCAAGTTGGTGCGTGTGTTCACCTCTTCAAACACAGATTTCGGCGCTAGCTGGCTATAACGTAAATTAGTATTAATATAAGTATCATAAACACCACGCGACAAAGCGGACTCGTCGTTGCCAGAAGTCAAAACATGCTGCCCGCGCTTGCCCATGATGATTGCAGTGCCAGTGTCTTGGCACATCGGCAATACGCCGCCGGCAGAAATATTTGCATTTTTCAACAGATCGAGCGCCACAAACTTGTCATTTTCAGAAGCTTCTACGTCGTCAAGAATATTACGCAACTGCTGCAGATGACCCGAGCGTAGAAAATGCGCGATATCACGAAAAGCAGTTTCGCTAAGCAAGCGCAAAGCTTCGTCATTAACTTTCAGAAACGTTTTGCCGTCGACTTCGACCGTGCTAACGAATTTATCGCTCAGTTGACGCCATTCGACATCAGGCGCACTCGCCGGAAACATAGTTTGGTATTGGAAGGGTGTATCGACCATGGCACTGTAGTTATGTTAACAGCGAGCGAAGGCGTGTTTATCCTTGCATGACCTCTATCAGCTGCCATTCTTTGTCGAAAATAAGCTTTACGAACGCTGGCGAGGCGTCATTGTTTGAATAATTAACAGACGTATTACGGAGGCCACTGATTGGCACGGACACTCCGGCTCTCCATCCAGAATTTCTCAGCCATTCATAGCTCAGCACAAATTGGTCGCCGCCATCACTTTGCTCAACGCGTGTCGGAGCGCCTAGAATTTCTAGGCAGTCGTCTAGATCGGACTTGCCCACTGAGAGTTTCGCCACAGCCGTGGAATCGATTTGGCGGTCAAGGACATTAGAATTTAGCGATGCGTTGGCGCAGCTACTCCCGACGAGTAGCATGAAAAAGAAGGCGAATTTAGTCAATTGAGCTTAAATTATATTCCGCTGTGCTAGATTCTAGACTCGAAGCAATATGGGTCAGCAAGCCATTTTCGTCAAAGAAAACCCAGCATCGGTCAAACTGCTTGTCTTGCCCATATGTGCCGAAAACAAGAATGAAAAGACCGGCTCTCCGCTCTTTTTGCGCCTCATACAGCCATGCGGACTTGTTTCCAAGCTCTACGATCTGATTCGGAGCACCCATTAAATCCGCCACATCGTGCGCAGAAGAGTGATTAGGCTGTAGCTGTGATATAGCTGATGACTCTAAGGGTTGCCCGATAGTCATTTCTGACATCACGCATGAACCACACAGGAGAGTCAAAATCAGTAAAGTGCTGAAGAAATGCATGTCACTACTATACGAAATAGTGTATTTTTAAACTATGTCATTTTTCCGCCCTCTGCTAGTTGTGCTCGGAAGCGCTTCATCCGTTTTCGCTGTGATATTTGCATTGACCGTGCCCAATGAAGTCCAGCAGCCTGGTACTCAGGAGAATGAGGTGGTCGGGATTGAGCGTTCTCAAAATTGCCGCTCGTGCCACGCTTATTACGATGCCGACGTTGAGCCATATAACGGTTGGATGGGCTCGATGATGGCGCATGCGGGTCGCGACCCTATTTTCTGGGCAGCACTGGCCGTTGCAGAGCAAGACTTTGATGGATCCGGCGATTTATGCATCCGTTGTCACTCACCAAAAGGATGGCTCGAAGGGCGGTCTAAGCCAACGGATGGTTCCGCACTTGTTCCATCAACCGATGGTTTTGGCATTGAGTGTCAAGTTTGCCATCGCTTAACTAATCCTGACGACAGCGAACACCTCGGCGTACACAACCCGCCATTCGTGGCCAACACAGGCGGCGCAAATCCTGAAGGGTTCCATGGAAGCGGACAAATGGTGCTCGCCGACAGTTACGACCGCTATGGCCCTTATGGCTCGCAGGCCACTGCAGCTCATGGTGCCATCAAATCAGAATTTCACCGTAGCTCTGCCATGTGCGGAACATGCCACGATGTCTCCAATCCAGTAGTAGGAGACCTTGCGCATAACAACGGCTCTCTCAATCCGTTGCCTCCCGGTAACTTCGACGGAACTCTGGGCGGACCTTTGACATCGAAAGCGGCGTTTTTGAATAAGCCGCATTCATACGGCGTAACCGAGCGCACATTTTCTGAACACATGTCGAGTAGTCTGGCTGATTACAAAGTTAGCGATTACCCATCCTTGCCAAATGAGTTGCAAGGCGGCATCCTCGAGTCTGTGTACCAGGCGGCTATTCAAGCTAATACCGGCGGAGATTACGAGGACGGCACCACTCGCTATTACACTTGTCAATCGTGCCACATGCAGCCCGCGGTGGGCAAGGGCTCGTCATATTTCACTGCGCCGCTGCGCTTGGATGTGCCGACTCATGATTTGACCGGCGCGAACACCACGGTTGGCAAGATGATTTTGAATCTTGACGCCCAAGGCAAATTGATGCTTGGCGGGGGCTTGAGCGCTTTTGACGAACGTGGTATTGAAGATGGTGAAGAGCGCGCGCGTTTGATGTTGCAGCGGTCGGCCAATCTTGAACTCACCGGAAATAATCTGCGCATTTACAATTTGACAGGTCATAAACTCTTCACTGGTTACCCTGAAGGACGTCGCATGTGGCTGAATACACGCTGGTATGACGCGTCTGGCAATCTTCTGCGCGAAGATGGGCGTTATGGCAATAAGCAAGTGCAAGTTGCTGGACGTAACTTAAGCGTGAAAACATTACTCGACCCGCATGATCCTAATTCTAAACTTTGGCATGTCGAAGGCGGCATGACTCAAGAGTGGGCGGAGAAGTTGATTAATATCGGCACGGACCCGAGCATTCCTCTGGCTTACGATACTACTAATTCTTCGGTGTTGCAAACATTAGGCAACCTGGCATCACAACCCGCCGGAACAGTTGCGCCGACGTTGCATTTTGTCTTCAACAACATCGTACTCGAAGACAATCGTATCCCACCTTACGAATATAGTTACGATTCGGCGAATACGCGCAATTGTTTACCCATGCCCGCAACACTGTATGGCAATCCAGGGGCCGGCGGTATTTACAATCATTACGATGACATTACGCTCAATCCACCGAGCGGAGCAGCCAGTGGTAAGATTCGCTTGATTTACCAAACGACTTCATGGGAGTATATCCAGTTTTTGTTCTTGGCAAATAATGGGTCGGTACCGTTTTTGGCAGACACTGGTTTAGATTTGGCAAAAGCATGGTATCAAACTGGCATGTCGCAGCCAGAAGTTATGGCAACTATTACTTGGTAGGGCAGATGTTGTATCCTATCGGCCAAGCTGAATAGAGACACCCATGACAGAGCAAGATACAAAATACGATTTCGTCCGCAGTATTGTGGCCGACGACCTCGCCTCCGGTAAGCACGATTCAATCGTTACGCGCTTCCCGCCTGAGCCAAATGGTTTTTTACATATTGGCCACGCAAAAGCGATTTGCGTTGACTTTGGCATTATTGACGAATTTGGCGGGAAGTGCCATTTGCGGTTCGACGACACAAACCCCTCTAAAGAAGAGCAAAAGTATGTTGATGCGATTAAAGAAGACATCTTGTGGCTTGGTTTTGACTGGGGAGAAAACTTGTTTTACGCTTCGGATCACTTTGAGCAGTTGTTTGCTTGGGCAGTGTATTTAATTGAAAACGGCGACGCTTATATTGACGAGCAATCGCCAGATGAAATGCGCGCCGGTCGTGGCTCATTGACGGAAGCGGGCACCAATAGCCCTTTCCGCGATCGTCCTGCTTCCGAAAGCTTAGAATTGTTCCATAAAATGCGCGCCGGCGAAGCGGCAGAAGGCGCAATGATTTTACGTGCCAAGATTGACATGGCATCGCCGAACATAAATTTGCGCGACCCCGCTATTTATCGCATTCAACATCAATCACATCCGCGTACTGGCGATAAGTGGTGCGTGTACCCGATGTACGATTTTGCGCATGGGCAGTCTGATGCCATCGAAGGCATCACGCATTCTTTATGCACGATGGAATTCGAAAACCATCGCCCGCTTTATGAATGGTTATTAGCGCACCTGCCGGTAACATCAACCCCGCGACAAATTGAATTCGCTCGCTTGAATATAAGTTATACTTTAACTTCAAAGCGTAAGCTGAAAACCATAGTCGACAATGACTTCGTAGACGGTTGGGACGACCCACGTATGCCAACCATCAGCGGCATGCGTCGCCGCGGATATCCAGCTGCTGCTCTGCGCGCGTTTTGTAGTTTAATAGGTATCAAGAAGACTGAAGGTACGGTTGACTTTGCATTGCTGCAATCGATATTGCGCGACCATTTGAATGATAGTGCCGAGCGCCGCATGGCGGTGCAAAAGCCATTAAAAGTTGTGATTACTAACTGGCCAGAGGGTCATGTTGAAATGCTTAATGCAAAAAATCATCCTGGCGATGAGGCTATGGGCACGCGCGAGGTCGCCTTTAGCGGCGAACTTTACATTGAGCGCGACGACTTTAAGGAGGAAGCTCCGCGTAAGTATTTCCGATTAAAACCGGGTGCCGAAGTTCGTTTTAAGTACGCTTACTATTTGACTTGCACAGACTTCGTTAAAGATGAACACGGTGAAGTGATCGAAGTGCATTGCACTTATGACCCTGAAACTAAAGGCGGCGACAGTGCCGATAAACGTAAAGTGAAAGGTACCATTCACTGGGTTTCCGCGGCGCATGCCGTTGATGCTACAGTGCGCTTGTATGACCATTTGTTTAATGAGGCAAACCCAGAAGAGGGCGGTGATTACTTGGCCAATATCAATCCGGACTCCTGCGAAGTCATTACCGCGAAAGTTGAGCCAGCACTCGCTGAAATGTTTGATGATGCTGTGCAGTTCGAGCGCGCCGGTTACTTTGTACACGATGCCACTTCGACACCAGACAACTTAGTGTTTAACCGTACAGTCGCAATGCGTGATTCGTGGGCTAAGCTTGAAAAGAAGCTTCAGTCTTAGGTAGTTGCGCCGCGCGAATGCCAAGCCACACGGTTTGGCAAATACCTGCGCCAACGAAAATGAGCATAGCCCAGTACATGCCGGTCATTGTCGAATAGTAAGCGCCAATCATTAATCCTATTAGCGACAGCGCCACATAAATCGCCACGGCTTCGATTATGCCTTTTGTGCGTTTAGCGGCTACGAGACGCCCTTGATACAAAGATTGATACGCTTGGTAAGCCGGCATCATCACGCCGATTAATAAACCGCCTTTGCAAACTGCGGCCAGCTCGCTTTCTAGATGAAACACTCGGTTGAGAATAATATCAGCGAGAGGGGTGAGGGCAATCAACGCCATGAATGACGAAGTACCGACCGCTAAGAAGAAACAAAAACGATTAAGTATCTCCCTAGAATGAGGACGACCGGTTTGTGCAACGACTACTTCGTTAAAGGCAAAACCAGTTGAGCGTGCTAGAAACACTAAAGCATGGACCACGGTCCACGCCGCAAGCGAGTTGTTCACATCAGGCATGCGACTCATGCCGGCAGCGCCTGCAGGTTGAATGCACAAAGTCATCAACGGAGTTACAGCCAGCGGTAAGTAGAATGCCAAAAAGGATGCACGATTAATGGGGTCGGCAGAATCAGCGCGATGCGGCATCTTGTTGCGCAAGATGTCGCTGACAGCCCAGCGCGCAAATATTGCCTCGGCGATCACACCACTAGAAATTGCAATCGTCCCTACCGCGATACCAGATAACTCGCCGAATGCAGCCGCGATATTTAGCGCTGCGAATAAAGCGATTAGGCGTACTGCGGTGCCGTACATCACCATGCGAGATTGCCCGAAGCGAATAAGCACTCCTTGGAGGAATCGGCGATAGGCGATGGCCGCCGTCCATGGAGTTAATATCTGTAGGCCGACTCGACCGGGCTCTACGACATCGGCGGGCACTCCGAGTACTGATTCTGCAACCCAGTAATAAATAGGGGTAAACGCAATCAATATATGGAAGGCCGTTAATCCACCAGCCGCTGCCAACATGAATTTACGCACCTTGAGAAACGAAATCATGTCTTTACATAATGCCGTCGATGCCGCTAGCAACATAATGATAGGCCCTTCTATTGCCAATGAAATAGGAAACGCTATACCACCGAATGCAGCCAGGTTGGTCTTCTGTTCGGGCATGGATGCCACGAACCAAGAGAAGGTCGGTCCTTCTGCGCCCATCAACAGCCAGCTCGCCGCAAGCGGGAACCACAGCTGAAAAACTTTATACAGAGATAAGTTTTGCTCGCGTTGCAACAATATTTTCGAAGAGCAAGAGGAGATCGCTGGTGTCTAAATCTGGATTGACCAACACCAGGCGGATCACTTTCTCGCCGCGGACATTGGCGTGACCAATAATCGCCTCGCCACTTGCATGCAGCAGATCACAAAGTTGGACGGGATTAGCATCTTTTGCGTTGAAGCAAACGGTTAAGTAATCAGGCCTTTGGCAAAGTTCAAAGTCTGGCGACTGCTCGATGTAATCAGCAGCAAACTTTGCAAGTGAAAACAGTTTGTCGAGGCGTTGATGCCAACCGTTGTCGCCAAGTGCTTGCCACGCTGCCCAGAGTTTGAGCGCATCATTGCGGCGCCCACATTGAATGGAACGTAAGCCGGGGTTTAATTCTTCGTTGTCCGCTTGGAATAAATACTCAGCGTCTTGTTGAACGCTTTTAGAGAGTTTACCTTGGTGCTTGCAAAGCAACATCGAACAGGTCAGAGGCACGCCCATTACTTTATGCGCATCCCAAGTTATGGAGTCTGTGTGCTCGATGCCATCGAGCAATGCGCGCTGTTGCTTATGCAGTAAAGCAGCGCCGCCAAAGGCTCCGTCGGCATGCAACCAAATATTATGCTTGCGGCAGACTTCTGCCATTTCCCTTAGTGGGTCGAATGCGCCAAGCACTGTGGTCCCGCAAGTCGCTATTACGGCGCACGGCACGCAGCCATCAGCAATATCGTTTTCGATGGTCACGGCTAAATCGTCGACGGACATTCTGCCGTAATAGTCACATTTAATCTTGCGCACATTTTGCCGCCCAATGCCCAGCATCGCAGCAGCTTTGTCAACGGAGTAATGAGATTGGGCCGAAACGTAAAAAGTGTGGGTGCGTCCGTCGCCACCGTGCTCTTTAAAGTTCGGGTTCGCGCGATCGCGACCCATCATCATGCCAATAAAGTTTGCCAGAGACCCGCCAGGGCATATGATACCTTCGGCGTTGCTAAAGCCTGCGAAACCAGCCATGTGCTGCACCAATTGTTGCTCGACCAAGACTTGAGCACCAGCGGCCTTATAAGTGTACATCGATACGTTGAGTAAAGATGTAATCATGTCAGCTGCCGCAGCGTAATTTTGTCGTCCACCAAAAAGCTGGTTTAGAAAGCGTGTGCTGCTTGTTTTAGGAGTGGCTTGCAATATAGCTTCGAGGCGCGAGAACACTTCAGCTTGAGCGACGCCATCGCTTGGCAAGCTAAGCACTAGTTTTTCAGCTAGCTCCTCGGGGCTCTGGCGCGGTATTGGCTCGGAGTTCTGTTCGAGCTGTAGCAGCTTTTCGGCGAGTTCGAAGGTGTCTTTTAGCAGTGATTGCATGGTGAATGGCGGATAGTTTAGCATCGCGGGGGAAGGCATGGAGCTCTTATGTTTTTCATGTATTTTTCACTGCAAGTTCTTGTTCTCGGATATACAATATCCGCCATGAAAATCAAA
>CAWWAN010000071.1:0-8280 GCA_963934925.1 uncultured bacterium
ATTTGTTTTTCTTGCGTGAAGATGAGCAGATAGAAATTGATGGAGTTACTGGCCCTAGCCATTCGGTGTTTCCGGTGACCCGCGGTTACGGACACGACAATATGCCGGCGATTGGCATGACTTATGCGGCGGCGCAAAATTTTTGCATTTGGCTCAGCGCCAAACAAAATCACAACTTCCGATTAGCGACGGCCGATGAGTGGCGCGCAGCCTTAGGTGAACAAGAAATTTCTGCGCAAACCGCTTGGCTTGCTGACAATTCTGAGGGCGCGCCGCACTTGGTTGGACAATACGCCGCTAATGGAAACGGCCTCTTTGATATGATTGGCAATGTAGAAGAGTGGGTTACAGACCCATCAGCGCCAGACGGAATGACCATGGGCGGCAGTTTTATGGACGAAGCCTCGCAATTAGAGTCTGGGCTATCGTCTATTTACCAAATATCCTGGCAGGCCCGTGACCCGCAGTGGCCAAAAAGTTCTTGGTGGATGTCAGACGCAGGTTACGTAGGATTTCGTATCGTAACGGACAGCAGACCAGAAACCGCATCTCTATAACTAGTTACATGAATCGAAGAACATTCCTCAAAGGCGCCTCAGCAGGGATTGCCACCACCTCTTTATTAGGCTCAAAAGCTGTTGCCAATAGCGCTAAAGAATTGCGAGTCGGCCTCATCGGCTGTGGTGGCCGCGGGACAGGCGCAGCAATGCAAGCGCTCAATGCTGATCCCGATGTCGTCCTTTATGCGATGGGCGACTTAACAGCCGACCGCTTGCAGCAATCACACGCTGGGCTTACTAAAACCTTTGGTGACCGCCTGCAGGCAGACAGCACGCGCCAGTTTGTCGGCTTCGACGCCTTCGAAAAAGTAATCGAGCAGGTTGATGTCATTTTACTGGCTACGCCGCCCGTTTTCCGCCCGCAGCATTTACGCGCGGCCGTCGAAGCGGGATGCCACGTGTTTTGCGAAAAACCCGTAGCAGTAGATGGCGCTGGAGTGCGTTCGGTTATTGAAACCGCGGCAATGGCACAGGCAAAAGGCCTGTCAGTGGCTAGTGGGTTTTGTTGGCGCTCCGCATTCGGACACCGCGCTCTTTACCAACGTATTCATCAAGGCGAAATCGGCAAGGTTGTCGGTGTACACGCTACCTACATGGCAGGTCAACTGTGGAGCAAAGATCGCCAAGAGGGTTGGTCTGATTTGGATTACCAGTTACGCAACTGGGTTTACTATGCACAACTCGGCGGTGACCATGTTGTCGAACAAGCCATTCATTCGGTCGATAAAATCTTATGGGCCAAGAGTGATGAAACGCCTTCAAGCGTGATGGCTAGCGGCGGTCGCCAAACGCGCACCGAGGCAAAATACGGCAATATCTTCGATCACTTTTCCGCAGTATATGATTGGTCGGACGGAACTCAAGCCACTTTGCAGTGTCGTCAAATGAAAGGTTGTCACATGGAAAACCTTGACCGCATTATTGGTTCGACCGGCATTGCTTACGTGGATGGTTGGGCAAATAAATTTGTGATCAAAGGCGAAAATGCATGGAAATACGATGGCCCAAGTAACGATATGTATCAAACCGAGCACGACGATTTGTTCGAGTCGATTCGCAATGGCAGCGCGATGAATCAAGGTGTTGACATGGCGCACTCAACTTTGGCGGCAATCATGACGCGCATGTCGGCATATACCGGCCAGGTTGTGACCTGGGATCAGGCGCTTAATTCTCAGCTTGAATTAACCCCGACTCAATGGGTTGGCGGACCGGGCGTTGATGCTTCTGTCCCAGTACCTGGCAAGACGAAACTAATTTAGTCTAAGCTAAGTTCGAGTTCGACCCAGGGCACAGCCCGTGGGTCGAAGTAGCTGTTTTGCAAATCATTGGCGACACCTTCAGAGTCTTCACTATAGCCCAATGCGGCAAGCGCGAGCTTCTCTTCTTCGGAAATAGTTATGGCAACCGAAGAGTTGCTGAAGATTGGCAGTAACCAGCCACTTGCTTTATAGTCTTCGAATAGATCGCCAACCACATCAAGCTTTTGCAGGGCAAGGTTTGCGGTTTCGCGCGGGTCGGTTTGCAAGTCAAATAACCAAACGCGGTTAGCGGGCTGTAATGACCACGGGTCGCTAACAATCAATTTTGCATGCGGTAAGCGGTATGTGCGCAGTGGCCCGGTAAAGCCGGATAGGGCGCTCCCCTGGCTATCTGTTTCAGAAATGGCGCTACGGTCGCTTTGCGCCGAGCTATTTCCAAAGAACGGAAGCAGTGATTGACCATCAAGAGCGACAGCCGTGGACGGCCATTCAACTCCGCATATTTCTAGCACAGTAGGCAAGACATCCATTTGGCGAACCTGTTGGGTATGAAGCCCCGGGCGCCATTGCTTGTGCTGCATTAGGCTGTCACTGACAGTAAACTGCAGCGGAATGCGAATGAGTTCGTCGTGGAGAGTGTGGCCGTGACCGAGGTCGCCGTGCTCTAGAAACTCTTCGCCGTGATCTGAAGTGATAATAACAATCACGTCATCGCGAGTTTGCAGTAAGTCGCTGACGAAGTCGCCAACAAGATCGTCGAGGTAGCGAATTTCTTCCGCGTAAGATAAACGTAAGCTCTCAACTTCCATCTCGCTAAAAGAGGCTCCTTCACTTGTGCGAAATTCCATTTCAGTTGGCCCATTGAGGTTTGCCTCAATGCCAGTATTGTTAAACATGCCCGCATAGTCGGCACTTGGGTCGTAAGGATAGTGCGCGTCGTTTAAGTGCAGGTATAAAAAAGAAGCCTGCTCGCCACCGGCCTCTAACCATTGCTTACCATTCGCAATCAATGCGTCGGCATTGGCGAACACGTCGTGTTGCATTTCGCTAAAGCCCTGTTTGAAACCAAAAGTAGGAGTGATATTTGGGTTAGACGAGAAACAGTTTGTGCGATATCCAGCTAACAATAATGCTTCAGCTAAGGTGCGTTGCGAATTTGGCAACGGGGCATAGCGTGAGTTTGCATGATGCTTGCTGGGCACTAGGCCGGTGAGCAAAGTCGCGGTCGACGGCTTCGTCCAGGAGGACTGTGAGATATTCTGAGTGAAGCGCACGCCTTTAGCGGCTAAGGCATCGAGCTTTGGCGACGTTGGTAAATCGCTACCGCCCCAGCCCAGATAGTCGAGGCGCACCGAGTCGAGAGTGATCAAAACAATGGTGGGCTGCTGCGTGCTAGAGGGCACGGTTGCGCCAACCATCAGGTGTGGCAAAAAAGCTAGCAGGCAACATGCAACCACAGCGCGCCAGTTATGAAAACTTTTGATTAAAACAAAGTCTCTAGCGATCCACGAAACAAAAATTGCCAGCGGGATACTGAGCATCATTCGCTTGACTCCAATGTCGTCAGCCCACTGTAGCCATAATAATTCGGCGTCGCCCGTTGCCATCCAGTTGCCGTCGACCATGGCAATAACAGCACGTAGGGCACCAACCACAGCAGAAGCCAAAGCGAGGGAACAAATGACGAAGTAAAATTTACGCATCGCGCAAATAGTATATCAGATTAAGGCATGGCGCAATTGTTTGGTCAATCGCCGATCCTTGTGATGGTAGAATAAGAGAATGGACATCGCGCTAGCCATTTTCAGTATTGTGTGGGTGTGGATCTGTTTTTTAATGATCCCCTTCGGGCTGCCAGGTAACTGGTTAATGGCAGCGAGTGCCTTGCTGGCCGCTTATGGCGAAGAGGCTAACTATACGCCGCTCATGCTTTTATTGGGAGCTGCGACTATTGCCGAGTTATTCGAGGCCTTGATGGGTGGCAAGATGGCGCACAGCGCCGGGGCGAGCAAGGCAGGAATGATAGGCTCATTTCTTGGCGCCCTGCTCGGCGGGCTCTTTCTCACTTTTTTGGTGCCCATTCCGGTAATAGGCACCTTGATTGGCGCCTGCCTAGGCTCATTTCTTGGCGCGGTGCTGTTTGAGACGCTTTTCACTGAGCGTAATGCCGACTCAAAAAGCTTAGCCCATATTGGGATCGCCGCCGCCATCGGGGTCCTATTCGGACGGCTAATGAAGGTTACTTTTGGCGTTGCAGGTGCTATTTATTGGACAATAGTCGCTGTTGACGCCTCTTTCTAGAAATAGTTCTAACACAATTATTGAGAGCGCGTATGATATTAGTGAAATGAAGAACACCTCTTTCCTAATTACAGCAGCGCTACTTTGCGCCGCTCCACTTACAGCGCAAGGCATGAAAGATGTAACTGAGGCTCCAGTTACAGAACAGTCAGCTGCGTCCTCAGAGTTAATCGAGAAGGCTACTATGGCCCTCATGGGTTCTCAGTGGACGTCCACTTTCGAGGTTGTTGCAGAGCAGCCAGAGGGGGAATCGACCATAACATTGAACATGAGTATGCAAGACCTTACGCACTTCTCTGCTGCAATAACAATGACAGCTGAAGACCCGTTCGAGGGTGAGGTAACTCAAAATCACACAATCATGTGTGACGGTGAGTTTTTGTACGCTGACATTGACGGCATTGCCGAGATGTCGCAAGGCATGTTTAATGGCCCAGTGAAGATTGAGCTACCAGCACTTCTAGGAATGATGGACATGGAGGAAGCTCCTACTGCGGAGGACATGACTCCTATGATTACCGGAATGATTGGGTTAATGCCTCTTGTAGAAGAAGGCTCAACCGAGAAGATTCGTCGTTACACCATGGCTGCTGACGAAGACCTCGAGTCAATGACCATTTGTTTCGACGCCGTGACATTCTTTCTATCATCAGTAGAGGCTGTTAATACGGATGGCTCGAAAATGTCAATCACAGCGAAAGATACTGCGATTGTCGAAGAGTTCGAAGAAGGTCACTTCACATTCAGTGGCGAAGCGCAAGACGTTACGGCCATGCTTGCAATGATGAGCGGAGGCGGCGGAGCTGCTCCAGCTGACGAAGACCTCGAATTTTAATTCGATAACACAACTCAAAAAGCCTGTCGCGTTTTACTTGCGGCAGGCTTTTTCTATGGGCTGCCAAACATTTAGAGCAACTTGTCGCCAAGTAAACTTCTTGGATTGCGCCAAGCCATCGACAGCTAATTTCTCTCGCAAGAGCGGGTCGCCACATAATTTAGTGATTTGTTCGGCAATAGAATTATCGTCAGCAGGGTCGCAATACAAAACAGCATCACCACAAACCTGTGGTAGCGAAGAAGTATTACTAGAGATCACCGGGCAACCTAGCAACATCGCTTCGCCGGGGGGTAGCCCCCAGCCTTCGTAGAAAGATGGGTAAACAAAGCCCAAGGCATTTTCATATAAGTGCCGTAACTGGTCGTCACTTACTCGGCCTACGTAGAGAACTTTATCTGATAATACGTCGAGGTCTTGATCGCGAAAAATGAGCGGGTTGGTGCCACCCGCAATCACTAGCTTGGCTTCGACTCCCGCAATTTTCATTGCGCGTAAGATCGCCGCAAAATTTTTGTTTGGATTTAAACTGCTAACGGCCAAAAGATAACTACCCTTGGCCAAAGAGTGTTGTCGGGCAATAGAGTCATCGCTACTAAAACGCAATACATGCTCATGTCCGCCTTGAGTAATGACCCATTTCTCACTAGGGACCTTTAGATATTTCTCAGCTTCGAGCGCGGTGTATCTTGACGGGCACTGTACTATTTTTGCTTTGCGCGCTGCCCGAGGAACAATTACTTTGTATAGAAAATTGAAGAGAGAGGAATGAGTCTCTTTGTGTGCAAAAGTTTGTAAATCATGAATTTGCATGCTCATATTACTCTTAAATACCGGAGCCGTATTTTTAAAGTTAAGCAAAAAACCTTTTGCCAGAAAAGGTAATTCAAGTTGTTCCCATAAGTGCGAACGCATCAAGCCCTTAACCTTCAACTTGAGATGGCGATAGCTGGGCAGGTCTGTTGGCAGGGTGGGGCTTAGCAATGTAAAGCTATAGCGTTCACCATCTATAACGCCGTCTTCAATCAGTTGGTCCATCGCGGAAAGCACTTCGCGCGACCAGCGTTGAATACCGGTAATCGGCTCGGTCAAAAACCGGGCATTAACAAAGATCGGTATTTGTTCTGCCATAGTTGCCTATTCTTCTAGCGGAGAGGCAGCCAAAACGCGATCTTGCATTTCGCGGACTGCTTGGTCGAGGCCGACGTAAACCGCGCGCCCGATAATCGAGTAGCCAATATTTAGTTCTTCGATAAAAGGTATTTGCGCGACAGCCATAACGTTGTCGTAGTCTAGCCCGTGGCCAGCATTTACGCGCAAGCCAAGTTCGTGAGCATAAATAGCAGCTGTTGTTAAGCGCTTAAGTTCATTCTCGCGCTGCTTGCCTTTTGCGTTTGCATACGCACCCGTGTGCAGTTCGATAAATGCAGCATCGGCACCTGCAGCGGCTTCAATCAAATTAGGGTCGGGGTCAATAAATAAACTGACGTCGATGCCATTATCTTGCAAAGCCTTGATGTCACCAGCAAAACTATCTGGCATGCTGTGTAAATCTAGACCGCCTTCAGTGGTCAACTCTTCACGCCTCTCAGGCACCAAGCAAACTTGGTCAGGGCGAATTTCATGGGCCAATTTAATCATCTCAGGCGTATAGGCCATTTCTAGATTAAAGAAAGTTTTGATTACCTCGCGCAGTAGGCGTATATCGCGATCTTGAATATGGCGGCGATCTTCGCGCAAATGGGCAGTAATGCCGTTGGCGCCCGCAAGCTCACATAAACCGGCGGCGAACACCGGATCAGGCTGCTGGGATTTACGAGCTTGCCGCACAGTTGCGACATGATCAATGTTAACGTGTAGTCGAGGCATGGCGCCCTTATTCTATACTAGCCATGCTACGAATAACCGCCGGAGAACACAGAGGACGAAAATTGAAAGTCCCGAAAGTCGCAGCCACGCGGCCGCTTGCTGAGCGCGCACGCGAAGGGGTCTTTAACCACATCAGCGACATTATTAATGGTGCGACGGTTTGGGATGTTTACGCTGGCTCGGGAATCCTCGGCCTAGAATCTCTCTCGCGCGGAGCCGCACAAGTGTTGGCCGTTGAATATAATCGTTCAGCCATAGCACAGATTAAAGAAAATGCGTCGCTCATTAATTACAGTGACCGAATGCGCGCGTTACAAATAGACGCCTATAGCGCGCCATCCTTGGCGAAGACTGAGGCGGCTCCCGACGTTGTGTTTTTCGATCCGCCTTACGCCGATTTTAGTGGCGGTGGCCTAAAGCGTATGAAGGTGTGGCAGCTGTTTTTAGATTTATCCGCAGTAATGAAGGACGGCGGCTGCGCGATTGTTCATGCCCCCAAGGGATTACTGCTAGATAACGAGCTTGGCAAACTGCCCGGAATCGAGCGCCGTGATTATGGCAGCTCATCTTTATACTGGTGGCATAAACCGTCGGCGGCGACTGATTAAATGAAAAAAGGCATTCGAGCAAAAATATGGGACGGCAAGCAGTTTACCGCTGGCTGGCTGACTTACGACAAGGGCGTCATCACTGAAGTCTCATTTCGTAGCCCATCGCCCAAGCGTGCGGCTGAGTTGCATGACTTGAGCGGGCGCAGCATCATGCCGGGCTTTGTCGACACCTTACTCCATGGCTACGCAGGAGTTGATTGCGGTGAAGGCACAGCTGCGCGGTTACAGAAAATGACGCACTCCCTGGTGCGCACCGGGGTAACCACCGCTTTGGCCGGCTTTTATCCGACCAAAAACGATGGCCTACAGCGGGCGGCGCGTAACTGGAATAACTGGTCAGCGCTGGGCGGCAAGCGTACTCATATTGCCGGATGGCACGTCGAAGGACCCTTCGTCGCGCGTGAAATGTCAGGGGCATTGCCGAAGGCGGCAATGCGTAAGCCAAGCGCCAAGACCGCACAAGAGTTTGTTGATGCCTGTGGCGGTTGGCTAACAATGACCACCCTTGCCCCAGAATTGGGGGGTGCTTTTGAGGCAAGTGAAGTCCTTCGCGCCAATAAGGTCATTCCATCAGTGGGGCATAGTCGCGCAACCGCACTTGACTGCGAAGTGCTTCGAGCGAATGGCAAAATTGCTGCTACCCATTTAGGCAATCGGATGACATCCTTAAGTGCCCGCGAGTTGGGGCCAATTGGCGCGGCAATGCGCGGTGAAATTGATTATGCCGCAGTCATCCCCGACATGATTCATGTTGGCGGTGACACGCTAAATTTGTGGGCGAACACCCCGAAGCTAAAAAACAAATTGATGGCGTGCTCAGACAATTTATCGCATGCCGGCCT
>CAWWAN010000072.1:0-8230 GCA_963934925.1 uncultured bacterium
GAATACGAAGAAGGTCAAGGGAAGTATCACGATATTAACAAGCTAGCGTTTCCGCTCGTTAAACCCGGCGGATTTATCATCAGCTGTTCATGCAGTGGTTTGTTCTCGATGACCGACCTAACCGAAACTCTGCGGAAATCAGCGCGAGCGCGCAAAGTGCGTATTATCCGTGAAACCGGGGCTGGCAGCGACCACCCTATCCGCCTCGACTTCCCCGAAGGACGTTACTTAAAGGCGGTATGGATGAAACTTGACGACTAATTAAAATCGACTGTTACACCACTAAGCACTTTCTCTTTGGCTTCATTCGTATGCTGGCGCAAGATTAGTGCTTCATCGAAACCGTCGCCATCAAAGTCTCTGACGAGCATAGCGTGTGGCGTTTCCCAGTCTTTAAGAGTGACGGACATCATAGGCTTCACACCTTTTGTAAGCGATGCCATTGCTGAGGTGCGCCCGAGCATCCATTCGAGTAACGAATCCAACTCTAAGTCTAAGTCGCCCTTCTTCTCTTTCAGGCTCTGCTGCAAAAACTTCTCAATCGCATCGTGCAAGACATTGGGCCCAGTGATTACATTTGAGTAGAGCTTAAGGATTCCATCAGCTTCTAAAATCAAAATATCGTTACGTTGGCTATTGTCGCTAATCGAGCATGTGCGAATGATACGCTTGCGCATCTTCGACAACTCTTCTTTACCTTTTTTGTAAATTGAAATTAACGAGCCGCCTTGCAGTTTTGCTTGCTTACTGCGCATGGCGCGCACACCAAACTTGCCGTTACCAAGCCCCTTGAAAGCCAAAAAGTCAATCTCTATTTCGAATGACATTAACGCGGCCCGAATTAATTTACCAAGACTGATGTCTTCAATGCGTACAATCACCAAGTCCGGCACGTTGTCGCCATCAATACGCGCAGGGAACAAGTAAACGACATTACCGCCTAGGACTAGCCGCTGATGTTCTTCTTTAATATTAATTCCGCCGGCGTCGCCAAGGAAAATCCTTACCTTGCCATCAGCGAGAATCATCACATCACGATCACCGTCGCCATCAAGGTCAGCCCACTTATCTTGAACGATGTATGCTGCCCCTTCACTGAGATTGCCCAAGTCAAGTTGAAAATCACTTGTATCTTTAGCAAAAACAGAGGTATTTATCTCACTAGTAGGATTTGCAGGGAAGCCAGCTTCGGTTGCCACATATTGACGCACATGACCACCATCACTGACTACTAAATCCGGGAGCCCATCGCCGTTAATGTCTTCTGGCAACAAGCCAGGCACGCTAATACTTCGGCCTACGCTACTCAACAAATCGTTGCCATTGCGAACCTTTAGTTGAGACAAAGCCCCAAGATGAATTGCGCCAAGAAAACCTTCCGTAGAATTAATATGCACTAACACGCGATCGGACATTGGTAGTAGTAAGTCTACTAGGCCATCACCGTTGAAATCTTGCATAAACTTCGCAGCATGAAAGCCGGTTGGCGGCATGGCGGCAATACCTTCGATAATTGATGCGCTAAAGACCAATGCGTCTTCTCCGAGATGATCTTTTACGAGGTGTAATTTCTGCAGGGCCTTGCCATCACTGAGACTCCAGAGTTCTTCGTAGCCATCGCCATCATAATCCACAATAGTAAACAAAGTGGACTGCCCTGGCAAATCAATCATCAATCCCGACTCAAGTAAACGTAAATGCTGGTCCTGTATAGCCACCATATGCAAGCGATTCGTTTCGTCGAGTTGAATGGCAGCAAGATGCTCCGTTAACGCGAACGGCTCAACCTTTGTTATCTGTTGCGACAATAATAGGATGCAGGTAAGTATCATTTAGATTCCCTATTGGTTGACATGTAGATTTCGACCGCCTGAGGACGCACAATAACAATGTCCGAAATAGCGTCGCCATTAAGGGATTTTATTTCCACCGTGGCTTCAAGCGCGTTAATAGGTAGGTCGATAACGATTGAACTAGCTAAGCCAACCCTCCCTTCAGTTGGAGCCTCGAATTGCCGGACTCGCAAGGATCCCCCTTCACTAATTTCGACGAAATCGGGCAAACCGTTGCCCGTAAGGTCTGGTACGAAGGTGTCCAAAGACACAAATGAATTAATATCATCGACGCCGATTGATCGAGACTCCGTGAACGATGCGCGGTTATTCCACCCAGCTTCTGTAGCTAAAAAAGCAGATGCAGTATGCTTAAGCTTTGGAGTGCCGCGCCCGGCAAGACCAAGGTCTAAAGTCCAATTAGACAGACACACATCGGTATGACCATCGCCGTTGATATCGAACAAATTAACACCAAGCGCCGTTGAATCAACCCTAAACAACCCGTCGGAATCATCGAGGTTGTCCTTCCCCCAAGGGTCGGAGAAAAGACGGATTTGAAACGGACGGGACTGACTTAAAATATCATCGGATGAACGTACTAACAGCAAATCGGAAGTATTGTCACCATCGACATCAACCCATTCAATCTGCTCATAATCGCTCTTAGAGTTGCTTCCTAACTCAAAGACACGGTCTGCCTGAGACAGAAAAGTGTTGTCTTTGCTCTGTAAATGCACCGACAGCTTCTCACCTATCTTATAACTAATATCTAGCAGACCATCGCCATTAACATCGCTGAAGATCGGCGCCGGCAAACTTATGCTTGAATATAGTGACGGTGGGTATTTAACGACACCAACAGCTTCATTTGGCACGAACAAAGAGCTCAATTCTTGACTACTGAGTGATGGGCGGACTTTACCGCCGAACAAGTTACTAGTAGCAATAGGTAAGCGACTACCATTTGGCTTAAGTTTGATGGTGCCACTTACGGCCCCATCATGCTGGATTATTTTATAACCCGTCGTGGTAAGCACCACCATTTCCGGCAGTCCGTCAGCGTCTATATCAGCAACTGTATGCAAACGCGGCACGGAAAAGTAACTGGGCAAGTCTAGCAGCATGGGCTCTTTAAGCAAAAGCTGCGGGCGTCCGACCCATGGTCTTACATAGATGCCGCGCGCGAGCATCCATATTATTTCTTCTGGGTCAAGCTCACCATCATTCGCTGGTAAAAAGTTCGCCACAGCCCACGCTACCACCCCATTAGGGACTTCTATTCGCTTACCACTTGTCGGGCTGAAAAGATTTTGGTCTTGATAATGGATGTCTATATAGCGGCGACTGTTGTCATATACCGCCAAAAAGATATCGAGATCGCCATCACCGTCGGCATCAGCAAACTGCATTTCATTATTAAAATAACCGCGTGGTTGCACATGACTTATTTGATGCGCAGACTGCGATAGGCAGAGTAATATTAAGGAGTAAAACATCGTTTAGTATCGAATTATTCTTCTTCGAGAATCAACGCGCCAGTGCGCCAGCCGAAAAAACCTAGTATGGAATACTTTTGCTCGTTTCGGTCTCGTTCGTAGCTAAACAAATCGACTAGTACCAAGCTGCCGCAAGTAAACACGCCCTTATCTTGGCCAGGATAACGTTTGTAATAGAACAAGGGCCACAAGCCCACTTCTGTCAAGAATGTCTCCGGCTGCCATGACTCGCATGTCACTTTTATTTGCGCACCGTCGTTTTTTGTAACTGTCATCGTTACGCTTTCTCCTGGTTTTAAACCACGGATACGCCTAACTAGCTCAAAGGATGAACCCGGATCACGGCCCTGAAAGGACTGCACCACATCGCCGACTACGACGCCGGCACTTAGCAGCGGGCTTAAATCGTCGAGTTCCACAATTTGAGGCATGCCTTCCAAGGTATTGGAGAATGCAACTCGCAACAACCCTCGTTCAATAAAATATTTTGAACGCAGCCGGCTGGTGGCTTTCATCGCAAGTTCGACATCGGCAATCAACACTTCTGTACCACGCTGGATCTCTAACGGAACAGTGCGTGAATGCCGTTCGCTTGCAAGCAACGATGTAAGACGTTGCGGGTCGTCTGTAGGATGGCTGTCGTAACTAAGCAATATATCTCCGATGCGCAGCCCTGCTATGCCAGCAGGAGAGTCATCGCCGACATCCTTAATCAAAACACCTGGCTGCACATCTAGTGAAAAAGCATCGTCAGATTGCAGTAATGAAGTCTCGACCCCGAGAAAAGCCGTTTCAGCGCTCTCGATCGTTTCGGCGACATCAATTCCGTAGAAGGATGGCGGTAAATCTGCAGGCTGCACCGTGTAGGAGCAGCTAACAAGCAACAAGGAAAAAAGAGGGAAACGCATTACAAAGATTTCCTACGGAAGAAAAGAACCGAGAGGATTACCGACAAAGCCAAGTATGGCAAAGGACTAAACCAACCGATGTTAGCCATCTCTTCGTAATCTACCGAGAAAGCTGTGCTGTCCCCGGCAGAGAAAATAGCCACCTCATTCAGGAATGAGTCAGCGCCAAAAGCCGGCAAGAAATCGGCAAAATAATATGGCATTTGGTCTTTGAAGTCGGAATAGAACATTGTTGGCGAAATAATCAAAATGAAGCTCGCGCCGACCGCTAACACTGAGCGTTTAAAGATTGCACCGCAAGTAGATGCTATCACCCCGAGAGTGATTAACGGCAATACCGCATGCCGCATCGCTTTGAACAAAGCAGTATCTATCCCGACCTCAGAGATACTAAACAGCACTTCCTGGCCGTCCATTATGTCGCCGGCATCGAACAATATCGCTGACATTAGTGCCGAACCAATCAAAGCACATGCATATAAAGTCAGTGGCAAAATAAGAGCTACTACAGAGCGCGCTAAGATGAATGAAGCGCGTGATATCCGCCGCGACAAAGGATCGCGCATCGCTGCTGACATTATTTCGTGCGGCAAGGAGCCTGCAACAAGCATAACTACCAAAAGCTCGACGAGGTACATTGTCGTGTGAGTCGCAGCCGCCCATTGCGGCCAGAAATTATATGCCGGTAACTCCACCAAGCCGACATTATTCATTTCGGCAGTCGCAGCCAACAAACCAAGATTCATCACAGCAAATACCGCTGCAAGAACGAACACAGCAATATGCGCTATTCGAATAGAACGTCGATGACTGAACAGGTATAGCTCACCGGCCAAAGCGCGGGAGAAACTAGACATGCACCTCTTGTTGTTGCTCGTCATAAGTGTCTACGGCGTCTTGAAAAACGTCTACCAGCGACGAAGGCTTCACGAAAAACTCGGCGACTGGCAAGCCGGCCGCGAGCAATGACTTTAATACCGGCTCACGATGGAATTGCGCATCAACTACCCCGGTCACGACTTGGTCAGTAATAATTATTTCACTAACGTCACTACCTGTCAATATTTTCGCCACACCGGCAGCATCGGCAGTATGCACCTCAAGATGACTGGGCATAGTCGCTAGTAAATCTGCAGTTTTACCCTCAAGTAAAGTATGGCCATCATCTATCAAGCCTACATGCGTGCAAACATGCTGAACTTCGCGCAAGTGATGACTCGACAAGACGACCGTCTTGCCTTCGTCGCGCGACAAAGTTTGAAACAAGTCAAGCATACGCTCTACGCCTTGCGGGTCTAACCCGGAAAGCGGCTCATCGAGCAAAAGCAGCTCGGGATTACCGAGTAAAGCACGCGCAACCGCTGCACGGCGACCTTGGCCATGTGATAGTCGCGCGCCATAGTTGTGTTGGCGGTGTGTCAGAGCAACGATTTCAAGGACATCATCAACGCTACGCCCGCCAACAATGCCGCCACGAATTCTTGCCAATTCTAGATTTTGACGCACACTTAAAGTATCGTCGAGACCAGGAGGATCTAGCGCAATCCCCAAAAGCTGCGGCAATTGATGTATCGAACTCACATCGTGGCCAAACAATTTGATGCTACCGCTAACGAAGGACTGCAACCCTAGGGCTGCCCGCATAGTTGTTGTCTTTCCCGCCCCATTGCGCCCCAGCAGTCCATAAAGAGAGCCGGTTTCGACCCGCAAACTAACGTCGTGTAATATTGGTTTGCGACCAAGCTTTAACTCAAGCTGGTTCACTTCAATTGCTGGGCAATCACTTTTCGTCTCAAGCATTAGCGCGGTAGCGGTGGCGGTGAACCATCGACATTATTACTACCAGAATCCCCTAACAGTTCTTTAATGGAGCCGATACCGCCCAGGACATTTGCAGTTTCAAACGGCAAGAACACAGTCTTATCGCCGCGGCCGTTAGCCGCAAGACTACCTAAAGTGTCAAGGTATTGCAGGGCTACTTGATATTGAGCTGCATTAGCATCGACACCTGCTAGAGCGTCGCGAACAACCTCTAAGCCTTCGGCCTCGCCTCTTGCGCGCAACACACGTGCCTGGCGATCACCCTCGGCTTCGGCTATTTCAGAATCACGCACACCTTCTGCGCGCAGGATCTTAGACAACTTTTCAGCTTCGGCGTCAAGAACTGTTGCACGCTTATCACGTTCGGCACGCATTTGCTTCTCCATCGCTTCCTGCACCGTGATTGGCGGGGAAATGTCTTGCAGTTCGACACGATTCACTTTTACCCCCCACTTGTCAGTAGCTTCATCAAGAACCGCGCGCATTTTGCCGTTAATCAAATCGCGACTCGACAACGTCGTGTCGAGCTCCATTTCACCGATAATATTACGCAAGGTCGTTTGCGCCAGCTTTTCGATAGCTGTTGGTAATGACGCTACTTCGTATGCCACGCGCTTAGGATCGGTCACTTGATAGTAAAGCAAGCCGTTAACGGAGATCACAACGTTATCGCGTGTAATCACCGATTGCTCAGGGAAATCGAAAACCTGCTCGCGCATATCAATCACTGCAGACATTACTATTCGTGTAGACGCGCCTTTAGACAAACCACCACGCCATTGGATCTGACGCGGGCGGTCGATGAATGGCCAAATAATGTTAATGCCTGGATTAAGTAGACGGTCAAAACGGCCAAGGCGTTCGATGATGACAACTTCAGCCTGACGCACTATGCGCAGACCTTTAAGGGCGAGTACTACAACGAGTACTACAAAGGAAATAAGTATTGGTTGCATTTTATTATTATTTTACGAGTAAGGTATTGCCCTCGACAGCAGTGACTTCGACTAAGTCTCCAGCTTCATGGTCAGCTATTGAGCGCGCGCGCCATTCTTCAGAGCCTACTCTCACATACCCCGTGTCGCCATCGACGATTGCCGATAACACTTTAGCAGGAGAACCTACTAGCGCGTCAATATTTGAGGATTCACTGGCGTCACTCATCCTACGTAGAAAAAATGGTCGCAAAAACAGTAAGCTTAAGATAACGCCAACAGAGAAGGCGGCAAGCTGAACATTCATGCCAAAGCCCATGGCGGCGACTATTGCTGCCAAGATAGAGCCTGGCATTAAAGCGCCAAGCAAGAAGCCTAAAGTAAATACTTCGCCGATAAGCAGGACAACGGTGACAAGCATCCAGAATTGCCACGAAAACATCGGGGCACCTAGCCAATCGAGCATAAAATCGCCCGAGTCTGACGCAATGGTGGTTTGCTGCAAGAGTAAGAATAATTTCATAATCGACATCATATCAATTTATCAGGCCGAGTCCCACCTCAATAGCTTTATCTATTTGGCTATCTTCACCCTTAACGTATTCCGCAGGAAGGTTTTCCACAGGATAATCAGGAGGACAGCCGTTTAATTCCATGTTGGTCTTATTCGCGTCGTTTACATACCACCCTCTAAACGGCATTCTCACAAAGCTGCCATCGAGCATAGTTGCGCCACCGGTTGAGATGACGGCACCATACGTTTTCTTACCTACTACTGGGCCGCGACCCAAGGTTTTAATCGACCATGAGAAAATTTCAGCGTTAGAGTAAGAATTTTCGTTGCATAGAACGACAACCGGTTTATTCCAGGTAGCGAAAACGCGACGTCCCTGCGGGTAGCCTACTCCGCCACCGCGCGGAATTGTGAAAGCGTGATCTCGAGTTGTCAGCATAGTTAGCAGCATATCGGTCGTCCAGCCACCGCCGTTTTCTCGGACATCAATCAGCAAACAATCTTTGCCATCGCCCGCTGCAAATAGTTTACGCTGAAACTCGAGTAGGGGTTCCGTGCTCATCGACTCGATATGGATGTAACCCAGGCGGTTGTTAGATTTCTCTTCCACTCGCGCACGCATCATTGCTTCATAACGATGGTAAAGCGCGGTGTTAATCGAAGAGACTGGGCGAATCGTTACTTGGCGCGAATCACCCTTTTCATTTTGCACAGTCAGGTA
>CAWWAN010000073.1:0-8129 GCA_963934925.1 uncultured bacterium
GGCAATCCAAGCTCGCGGTTTAGAACCGCAGACGAAGACAAACTTAGACATATTTGATTACCCTTGAAGCCTTTGCTTTTTTCGGCAATGCGCTTTGCCACATTTTTGACATCTTTGACATCGGCTGCCGAAAAGCAAACGCTGCCAGAATCGCTAACGGAGTAGCGCTTAGCCGTGCCTTCGAGAACAACGTAATCGAAGCCATGAGAGTAGAGATGAATGCCGAGGCTGTTTGCCATAACTTGTGTATCAGATTAACGTTGCACCGTAGTAAAATCTAGCTGCTGAGGCTGTCTTAAATCAGCCAACTTCGCGCGCTGGGACTCGTTGAGAACTCTACTGAATATCAGCGACTCGAATCGCCGGTCTAGCTCTAGCCATTGGCCGTCAACCTTCGACAAACTTTCAGCGAACAAATCATCGCGCTGCTGTTGGTAGTAATAAAGAGCTAGCCTTAAGTCTTGCTGCTGGGTGTCGTCGAGATCGAGCACGCCGCCAAGCGCCGACAAATAGCTGGCGAGATCGCTATCTAGACCACGAACCGTCTTTTCGCCACCGGCATAAGTTTGCCATGCTACCCCACCGACGAATCCGGCCAGTAAAGTTAGCAAAGACGGCACCAACAAGCGCAAAGCCGAGGTCGTCATTAATCGTTAGACGCTGGGCGTGATAAGAAATCGTGAATCGCTTGATCAAGCTGATTAGATTCTTGAGCGTAAACTTCAATACCCGGCGCTTTGCTGTTGACGGCAATCCATCCGCCGATACTTAGTGCAAGCAATAATGCCGCGGCGATATTCAACCACTGTACCGCCTTTGCGTAAGTGTAAATCTCGTGCGACAACCCATCCTGAAAGCGATTCTTCATGCGCTTTACACACGCGTCGCTAGCTGCTTCTGGCTGCAATAACTGTAAATCAGCACGCAAATCGCGCCACTGCTGCACTTCTAGTCGAGCGGCGTTATCTTCGAGCAAATGTGAGCGCACTTCTGCTGAATCGATATCCGAACATTCGCCATCGAACCAGGCGCTAGTACGCAGTTTCCATTGCTTATTATTAATCATTTAGGTCACCTTCAAGGTTTGATATTTCTAGGGCCAAGCGGGTACGCGCACGATAAATACGCGATTCGATAGTGCCCTGCTTCACTTCGAGAATACGTGAAATGTCACGATAGGACATGCCTTCTAGTTCGCGCAACACCAGCACCTCACGGAATTTTTCTGGTAACTGCTGCAAGGCATTGCGCACTAACAGACGGCGCTCGTTGCGTTCGGCATCGAGGCTCGGATTAGAGTAAGTACGGTCACAAGCTGGCGCCACATTCGACTCTGAATATTCATTGAGAGACTGAGCCCTCGAATAACGCGTCACCTTGCGTCGATGGTCGCGTAAAGTGTTGATGGCCACTCGATAAAGCCAAGTGGACAAAGCCGATTCTCCACGAAAGGTGTCGAGCTTACGCTGTACCTTAATAAAAACCTCTTGCACACCGTCTTCAGCGTCTTTTACCGACAAACCACACTTCAGCGCCAAACCATATATCTTGGCTGAATACAACTCGAACAAGTCTTCAGCAGACTGCCGAGGTATCGGTTGGGGCGTGGGCTTAGAGAGTGTCATTGGCTTTCATAATACAGACGTTAGCGAGCAGCAGAAGCTTCCCGCAAAAAGCACAAAATAGACTACCCTACAACTCGATAGAGTGACCCATTTTGTCACGCTTTGTCTTCAAATATGCGGCGTTGTGCTCTTGCACATCAGGCGAAAGAGGGATTTGCGCCGTTATCTCAAGCTCATATCCGGCCAAGCCTGTCAGCTTTTTAGGATTATTAGTAAGCAGTTTCATTCTACGGACACCAAGATCGTGCAAAATTTGTGCTCCGATCCCATAATCTCGCATATCAGCCGGGTAGCCCAATTTCTCATTGGCCTCGATAGTATCAAGACCCTCGTCTTGTAATTTGTATGCCCGAAGCTTGTTAGCCAGCCCAATACCACGGCCTTCTTGGCGAATATACAGCAAAACTCCCTTACCAGCAGAGGATATTTCGCTAAGTGCAGCCTGGAATTGAGGGCCACAATCACAGCGTAAGCTGCCCAGTAAATCGCCCGTTAAGCATTCGGAGTGAACACGCACTAAAATGTCTTCATCGACAGCATCAAAACCCTGCTCGTCATCGACAGGGGAATCGCCCCAGTTATAGCACAAGGCGAAATGCTCTTTACCGTCTAGATGCGACTTGTAAAGATGCATGCTGAAATCACCAAATTTAGTCGGCAGTGGCGTGCCGCTGACTTCGCGAGTGATGAGCTTTTCACGTTCGTGACGGTATTTAACCAGATCCTCAACCGTAATGATGATAAGTTCGTGCTTTTTGGCGAATATCTCGAGGTCTGGCATGCGAGCCATGGTTCCATCATCATTCATTATTTCGCAAATCACACCTGCGCCTTTCACATTAGCCATACGAGCTAGGTCTACGGAGCCCTCAGTCTGGCCTGGGCGCCTCAAGACACCGCCTTTTCTAGCGCGCAACGGGAAAATATGCCCTGGACGAGCCAAATCACTTGGACGAGCGCCATCGGCGACCGCCGCCAAAATTGTTGTTGCACGGTCAGCTGCAGAAATGCCGGTTGTTACACCCTCCTTAGCCTCAATCGACTCGAGAAAGGCCGTGCCCATACTAGATGTATTATTCGCCACCTGCGGGCGTAAGTCTAATTGGTCGCACAAATCGCCCTCGAGCGTGAGGCAAATAAGCCCTCCGCCCTCTTTACGCATAAAATTGATACCGTCTGCCGTGATATGCTCGGCTGCCATTACCAGATCACCTTCATTTTCGCGACGCGGGTCGTCCACAAGAATGATCATTTTGCCTGCGGCAATTGCCTCGATAGCCTGTTTTACTGTTGCGAAAGTCATGTTCAGAGTGTCCTCGACCTTATTTTACCGAATACTCAATAAATAAGTAGCTATAACCGATATATAAGGGTGCGATTACTCAAAAACCCAACATTCCTAGCTTTAACAGCATTGCTGTGCGCCACAGCCCTCGTGGGCTTGCCAAAATTAAGCACTTTGAAGGACAAATTCAAAGATAAAAACCAGCAACTAAGCGCGCTGTCTAACGAAATTGAATCTTTGCGCCTGGGCCAGCGTATTCAAGCAGCTCAAATCTCGCGACAAAACGCCTCTTATAAATCTCAGCGCAAACGCGACAACATCCTTAACCCTGTCTTTCAAATTACTGGAGACAGCGCTGTTGGTTCGGCAGTTTTGGTGAAACATGTCGTCACCGAAGACGAATCGTACTACATAGCGCTGAGCTGCTACCACGTCATCCGTGATATCCTCGAAGAGCAGGATGGCACTGAGATTGAGAGCGTGTTCGAGCAAAACCGCGAACAAGCTCTGTTTTTGAGCGGCACCATGATTGCATATGACGCTCAAGTAGATTTAGCACTGCTCCGCATCGAGACGGAACTCGATCTCGGGAGAGTAGCAAGCCTCGCGCCACGGACGCGGGACAAAGTCATAGACACTTTCACAGAGATTTACACCGTTGGATGCCCTCTCGGCACTCCGGTACAGGCGACTTCGGGCGAAATAAGTCGCGAAGACTGGACTATGGAAGATGAAGATTACTGGATGGTTTCAACCCCGGCTTATTTCGGCAACTCTGGCGGCGGTGTTTTCCTTGCTGAGACATGCGAGCTCATCGGTATCTTCAGCAAAATCTACACGCACGGTACTTACCAGCCTCAAGTCATTACACACATGGGACTTGCTGTACCCATCGATGTCATCCACGACTGGCTGGATGAGATAGGTTTTGACCTAAGTAAGCGGTAAATAGAGTTAAAGCGAAGCTAAACTAATGGTTGCAAAACCATGTTAAAACTCGCATCACTACTTCTTGCTTTTTTATTGCCCGTCAGTGCATTTGTCGCACCGCTTGGCGAAGACCCTCTTTTCGACAAAGCCCGCACTCTGGTTAGCGCCGGCAAGCTTGATGAAGCCAAAATATCCGTCACCGACGGCCTGAGTGTTAATCCTTATTCAACAGAAGGATACCAGCTGATGTACGACATCGCCAAAAAAGAGGCCAGCCATGAAGAGCAAATGCGCTGGGGCAAATGGCTTGCCTGGTCTTACACGGCATCCGGCAACAAGAGCGAACTGGAGGACATTAGCACCGAGCTTGCCGAAATATACGAACACTGGAATGCCGACGGCATCATTCTTGAGCAGTGGCAAGACAGTACCGCCAAAGCTGCAAAGAAAGCCGCGAGTGGTAAACAATATCGTCTAGCCGGTCACCTTCTTAGCAAGTTGCTGGACATCAATCCACGCGATAAAAAACTCAATAAGTTGTGGGAGAAGCTTGCTGACGATGCCGGAAACGAAGTCTCGGGTGGCGCATTTGTTTCAGACAAAGTACGCCGCAAGTCACCTGAATGGTTAGAGAAAAACAATGCCAAGCACAGCGATTGGGAAAACCGTTGGCAACGCAAAACAAAGTATTACGATATTAATACTAATCTCGATTACGAATTCTTCGAAACGGTTTGCGCGGCGATGACACAGATGAACGAGTTCTATCGTTCGGTTTACGATTACGGCAGAAAAAAAGCCAAACATGTTACCTTGCAAATTGGTGCCAAGCGAACAGACTTCGATCGCTTCTCAATGGAACTACTCGGGCGCGCGATTGAATCTGAATCTGTTGGTGGCTATTGGGTTTCAACACGTAGCACAGTGGCTGCCTTCGACCGCTCAATGGGCGATCCCAACAAAACTAAAGACGACCTATGGAACACACTCTTTCACGAGGCGAGTCACCAGTTTATGTCCATCAAGATGGAAAAAAATGAGCGGCGCGGAATTTACACCCCGGCATGGCTAGATGAGGGTACTGCAAGCTATTTTGAAGGTTGCAAAATTACTGCAAACGGTACTATTCTCAAGAACAACGTCGCTGAAGGCCGCTTGCGCTCTTGGTGGTACCTCGAACACATGGAGGGAATGGGCCACACGCTTGAAGAATTGATTGCACATCCGCGTAACACCGGGCCACTTAATGGCACTCTAAGTTACGAAGGCGATTTCTACCCTTATGGCTGGGCACTTGTTTACTTTTTACTCAACTACGAAGAAAATGACCGCCGTGTTTACGCGCCACCCATCACACCAGGTCAGGGCATCCCGAGCGAATACAAGTCTGTACGCAAAGCTGGTCGCTTGGTATACCGTGAACCGTACCTGAAGTACATCGAGTATTTCAGTAAAAAAGGCAACGTCGATAACGACCAATTCATGCCGCTTGAAATAGCTAAGAAGTTTTTCGTTGAAGAAGTGGGCGATCCCGATGTACCTAACTGGGATGCCTTTGAAAAACGTTGGCGCAAATTCACTAATTCACTTTATGGTGAAATGCTTTCAGGTCCTGAATTCGCAGATGTGCTCCAGGCGCGTTCGCGCGGATACGTTCTTGCCGGAGACTACGAACGCGCACGTGTGACTGCCGAACAAGCAGACGACAAGCGCCCATTCGACGCTGAGACTTACCGCCTACTTGCAGAGGCCAACCTGGGCGAGGGGCTTGAGGGAGATGCACTTTATTGGATGTTCCGCCACTGGGAAACCGTGTGGGAAGCAGGTGATGCTGAAGCTACTACGGCGGCCGAAGAGTGGCTTAAAGAAAACGGTGGCAAGTCCTTGCTAGGCTCTTATCTAGAGCCAACCAAGCTAGCGCGTAATCAAATCGAAACGGCAATGCAAGCCACGCTTGAAGATGGGCATCCTATTTGCGGGCCACTGTTTGCAACTCACGCAATGCGCGCATGGCAAATCGAGTTTGATTCGATAAAAGAGCAGTCTTTGGAATTAAGCGAACTAGCTGAGCAAGATTTACGTGCATGGCAAAGCGCTTTTTCTAAGACCGAAGCGTCAGACCGTAAAGACACTTTGGATAATGGTGATTTAATCGACGTAGTAAAATACGAAGAAGATGGCGTCCTTATTTATAACCCGGATGGATGGGCCACACCTGGCCAAGAGCGCACCAACGCTACAAATTTGATGAATTTAACTCCGCCATTTTCGTTGCGTAGTGAAATCATAATCGACGGCGTAGCAGCTTTCTTCTTTTTTGGCATAGGGCGTTCAGGCAAAGCTCAATCGCGAATCGTAGTCGCAAATACTGACAGTGATGGGCAAGTCGTTCAATTCCAAAAAATGTCTTATATCGTTGATTCGCAGCGAGGAGAAGCCGCACTCAAAACTCCAGAAATTGGTCGCGGGTATTTCGAAGAGTCCGACACTATTACTGTGCAGTTCGATTTCAACGCTGAAGGCCAAGGTTCTTATTCCTTAAACGGAGTTACGAAAGAGATGCCCGAAGGTTTCTCGATAAGCGATCTTACTGGTGGCTTTGCCATAACCGCTTCCGAGGATACAGCAGTGTTATTCAAGCACACTGTCGTGCGCCCCAATGCAGCTTTCTGGCCAGTATCACCGGCGACCGACGACGAGTAATTTACCACCACTCGTGCTAAAACGCAGCGCTGTATTTATTACGGCGCTGCCTTTTTTAATGAGTGCTCCTTCAATGTCGAGCAAGCGTTGAGGTGTTACTTTTTCACCAAGCTTCAGCAACTCAGCGCGGACGGCCTGGCGTCGCAAGTACGACGGCAACTCAGCGAAGTCACGGTCTTGCGCCAGTAATTGCTGTTGTGCGCTTTCCCAATCGGCAGCCTCGCCGGCTAATTTAGCCAAAGCCTTAATTGGGTCTCCTGTCGCAATCTCACCGAGCTGCGGCAACAACTGATGGCGAATTTTATTACGCGTAGCGTACTCGACATCAGCATTAGTCTGGTCTTCATGCCATCCCATTTTCTTTGCCGACAAATATGCGCGCATTTCGCTACGCCGCATGTTCAGTAAAGGACGACATAACTCAACGCCATCGCCCATATCGCGACTTGGACGCATGCCGACCAAACCGTTAATACCGGTTCCGCGCATGATGCGCTGCAAAATAGTTTCGGCTTGATCTTCGGCATGATGAGCGACGAAAACTTTCGAAGCCTGGTGGCGTTTTGCAATCTCTAATAAAGCGGCATAGCGCTGATTGCGCATATCATTCTCGTTGATGCCTCGGTCGCAAGGGATGCGCTGCGAGACCACCTCGAAACCTAGCCTGCGATAATCGTCGACAACTTTTGCCGTTTGCTCGCTCGATTGCTCATGCTGGGCATGGTCAATAACTGCGACAATTGCAGTGGGCAGCGACGACGTTTGTGAAGCACTCTTGTAGGCATGAGCAAGAAAAGTAGAATCTGCCCCACCCGAACACGCTAAGACCACCTTGGAGTTTTCACCGTAAGGCCCGAAGCTGATTATTTGACTTGCGACTTGCGAAATCATGATGGCAGATTATGCCATTTCCATAGCCTATTCAGGTAAAAACACACTAAAATCTGTGTCACTCGAATGCTGGCACACCGACGTGCGGCATACTCCTTTTAACCAAAATAAAAAACTATGGCTATCCGTGTAGCAATCAATGGTTTCGGCCGCATCGGTCGTAACGTTTTCCGTATCATGCAAGCTCGCTCCAACGACTTCGAAGTCGTTGCGATTAACGACTTGACTGATGCAGCGACTCTCGCGCACTTACTTAAGTACGACACTGTTGGCGGTCGTTTTGACGGCACTGTTGAAATCGATGGCGACAGCATCGTTGTTGACGGTTCGCCAATAAAAATTATTGCCGAGCGCAACCCTGCCGATTTGCCATGGGCTGAGAACAACATCGATTTTGTTGTTGAAGCGACAGGCATTTTCTGTACTCGCGAGCAATGCACCATGCACCTCGACGCTGGAGCCAAGAAAGTGTTGTTAACCGTTCCACCTAAAGATGAAATCGACAACATGGTTGTTATGGGCGTCAACGACGACACGCTAACTGCCGATCAACGCATTCTGTCCAATGCTTCTTGTACAACAAACTGCCTAGCGCCACTAGCTAAGGTGTTGCACAATGCATTCGGCGTCAAGCGTGGCTTAATGAACACGATTCATGCTTACACAAACGACCAGCGTATTCTTGATTTACCACA
>CAWWAN010000074.1:0-7748 GCA_963934925.1 uncultured bacterium
AGGTCGCCGATGCGCTGATCGAGTTCGCTATTGAAGACGAAGTCGCTTCACTGCGTGAGTTGCTGACAAGCATTGATAGGCAGTCGTATTTGTCTGACATGAAAGAAGAGCTGCGGCAAGTCATTTATAAAAGGTGTGCGACCCAATATAGTGACGAGCATCGTGATTTTATTGTGCGGTCATGGGCGGCAGAGGTCGCTAACGTACAAGCGTCAGCATTGACCGAGCTCACTTCTTTGTCTGCAGTTGCGCGCGAGAGTGGTAACTTCAGTCAAGCCGTAGACTCGCTAGTTGCGCACGTCGCTGTTAATCCCGCACAGCTTCTTGCAGCGTTACGAGGCATGACGGTAAATAGTAGTGGTGCCGTGCTGCTGGTTTATACCGCAGCATTAATGCGTCATGAAAACACACAAATAGCTCAGCAATTACTGACCAAGGCGCTCCATGCTTTTGGCGACGGCCACGCGGTCTGGAAAACACGGGCCTGGTGCTTGGGCGCCCAACTGGCCGAGAGTGAGGCATTTGCTCTGCACTCCGTCGAGCAACTTTTGTTGAATTTAGACCATATCGAGGACTACCAATTTGCGATACGTGAAGGCTTTGCTCCTCAAGGTGCGGGGTGGCATGATTTAGAGACCGGCATTCGCCACCGCAAGATATTCTTGAGCGCTATCGTCACGCAGCAACCCATGGCGTGCGCTAAACTTCGTGGCGGCCAAGTCGAAGCCGAATTGCTATTGCGGGCGGCGCAAATGCTTAGCTCGCCGGAATATGCTCAACGACAAGATGTTCTACTGCTAGCAGTGGGCATAGCACAACACGCCGTCGACCTTTCCCCTTACTCGATTGCCGCGCATCAGCAATTAGTTAACTGTAATTATGTCGCGCAAGTTGACGCAGAGACAAGTAAAATTGCAGTATCGCGCTTGCGTCGACTGCAAACCAATTCTAGAAAATGAAATACCTACTTACCACTTCGTTCTTGGCAGTGACCGCGCTGGTGACGCCATCCGCAGCGCAGAGCCAGCAAGAATTGATTGACGCTTTCTCTGAACAGGGCGTGCATGTCGATATCGAAAAATCGCAAATAACCATAGCGTCATTTCTTTGCCAACTTCGCGAACCTCTCGAATATTTGCTGGTGCTGCAGCCGCAAGGCAAAGATCACGAGTCGCTGCTCTATATCGAAAAGTTAAACGCTGAAGCCTTAAACGCAGCAATGTTGATGGTCGGAGCGGAAAAGGGTGAGAATGGCAAAATGGTCCCAATCCATCCTGTTCCTACCGAGGAAGAAGTGCAGCAGGGCGCACCGACCCATGTTTATCAGCCGCCATTGGGCAATGGCTTTCTCCTTTATGCTGAGTGGGACATTACCGATGAGCAGGGTAATTCTGAGCACTATAAATATCGCGTCGAAGATTTGGTGCTGAATGTGCAAGAAGAGCGCACTTACCAGCGCGGTGAATGGGTTTACTTGGGTTCGCGCTTTATTCGACCGCACAAAGATGCCAAAGAGTTCTTTGCAGCACAGGGTGTGGGCAATCTGGTGTCGCTAGTTAATTTTGAACCAGCTAACCATTTGCTTGGCGGCGCAGATCCACGCGGAGCTAATCAGTCTATTTGGTACCCAAACATTTTCATGCTACCGCCGATTGATCATCCCATCGCATTGACTTTCGAGTTAGTCCGTCACCCCAAGCCCCAGTGAACTCGCTAGCCAAATCGCTGCTGATTAAATTTAGAATTCAGCGCAGCGCCTTAGCCTTTCAGGCGGCGGCGTGCGTGGCGACAGTTTGTTATTGGGCGGCATTAGTCGATGGAGTGAACGCTCTAGGAACAGCAGTATTTGTTTTCGTCGTAGCATTTGTCATGTCGTGGCGATTGGCGCGACCTTTCGGCGACGTAGCTGCTGGTATCGACAAAGTCAGTGATCCTCAGGCAATCGCGCGCACTTGTTTGAGTGGCTCAGTGCCTGACAGTATTAAAGCAGGATTGTCCGACGAGTCCGATGTGAAGATAAAATTTCAGCCGGTACGGCAATTGACCAGCATGGTTCTGCTGTCTGTGGTGTTCGCACTGCTGCTGCAATGGCAATCTTATTCCCCGCAACAGTTAAACGTTTCGCAGCGGGCCTTGCTAGATTCAGATTTGTCAAAGATTGGCGCTGATGGTGGGCCGCAGAAAGAAGAGCAAAGTGCTCCAAATGCCCAAAAGCCGCAGACAAACGAAAAAAGAGCTAAACAATTAGCCACCGATGCGCGACAATACGGCAACTTAAATGTGCAGGCGCCATCTGTAAATACCCTTATCGGTAGCGTTGGCTACGGCGATGAACTTTTCGTCCTGCAACGTTACCAAGAATTGTTGAAAAAATAATGAGTCCCGACGTAAATCGAACAGGTCTGTTTTTAGTGGGTGTACGTGGCGCGATCGGCACTACAGTACTGCACGGGATTGAGGCTATTCGCGGTGGTATGCCTAAAATCGGTTTGGTAACCGAAGTAGATGGTCTGAAAGACTGTGGCTGGGCCGACGTCGAATCGTTCGCTGTCACCGGTTGGGACGTCTGCGGCAATGCTCACGATGCTGCAGAAAACTTGGTGCGTACTAACGTGCTACCACGCGACATTGTTGACATGTCAGGCGGGGTGCGTGATCGACTTGAGATGTCGATTGCTCCGGGTATCCCCGAGCCCGAAGATGAAGGTGGAGTTGATAACAAGTCAGCAGATTTACTAGAGCTACCTTTGACCGAAGTCTTAGCGCAATTACGCGATGACATTTGCAATTGGAAGAGTAGCGAACGCTTGCGGCGCGGCGCGGTGATTTACTTAGCCTCGGCCGAGCGTGATCGCGACATGCTTCCCGACGGGTGGTATGACTCAGATGCCGATCCGCTCGAATTGTTGAAAACGGCGCCTCGCGATTTATCGCGGTCCATTTTGTATGCGCTAGCTGCAATTTGCGAGGGTGTGCCTTTTATCAATTTCACGCCAGCTCCAGGTGGTGACTTGCCAGCAATAGCAGGCTTTGCGCGCCGTGAAGGCATACCCCTTTTGGGTAACGATGGTAAAACCGGCGAAACGCTGCTTAAAACGGCACTTGCGCCCATGTTCCGCGACCGCAACTTAAATGTAATGGCCTGGGAAGGCTACAACATGTTAGGTAATAAAGATGGGGCAGCGCTCGAAGATCCGCAGCGCGCCAAGGCTAAATTAAGAAACAAAGATGTGGTGTTGCCAAGTATCTTGCCGAACAATCCAATGATGCACAGTGGCGTAAGTATCAACTTCGTGCCAAGCTTGCACGACTGGAAAACAGCAATGGATTACATCCACTTCGAGGGTTTTCTCGGTGCGCAAATGTCGTTGCAGTTTACTTGGCATGGCTCGGATTCTGCACTTGCGGCGCCGTTGATATTAGATTTAGTACGTATCGCATTGCGTGCTCAAGATCGTAATGAAGGTGGCCCAGTGCATGCCGCTGCCGCATTCTTTAAGAGCCCGCTAGAAATGGAAGAACACGATTTCCATCGTCAGATGACGCTCTTCCGTGATTGGGCAAATCGCGACTAATGAACATTAGCGAGCTAGATTTCGATCTGCCCGAAGGACTAATTGCGCGTTATCCCGCCGACGAGCGGCGTTTGTCTCGTTTATTAGTGGTGCATGCTGGCGATGGCCTGTGGCAACATCAAGATTTCAGTGATTTCCCACAGTACTTTGAGGCGGGTGATTTACTGGTGCTTAACGATACTAAAGTTGTACCAGCCTTGTTGCAAATGTACAAAGAGACTGGTGGCAACATAGAAATGCTGTTTTTGCGCGCTGAAGGCCAAGTAGCGCGCTGTATGTTATCTGGCTCGCGCATTCGCGTTGGACTAGAATTATTCAGCGCCGACAATCAAGGCAAAGTGCTGTTAAAAGAAAAATTGCCGCGCGGCGAATGGTTAGTAGAGCTAGAGTCCGGAGACTGGATATCTTTTTTAAACCAACATGGTTGCCCGCCACTTCCGCCTTATATCCGGCGCATGCGCGGTTTAGATAACGACGACGAAATCCAGCAATCTGATTTTGAGCGCTATCAGACTATCTGGGCGAAAAATAATGGATCGGTGGCGGCGCCGACGGCTAGTTTGCACTTTGACGATGAGATGATGCATCAATTGTCTACAGCCGGCGTCAACATCGGCTACTTAAGCTTGCATGTCGGCCAGGGCACTTTCTTGCCGATTAGTTGCGACACTGTTGAAGAGCATCCCATTCATAGTGAGCGATTCTTTATAGATGATCATCTTGCGAAGGCCATTGAATCAGCCCGCGCCTCGGGCGGCAAAATAGTTGCTGGCGGTACCACAGTCTGCCGCGCGCTTGAAGCGTGGGCTGCAGGGCATCACGGAGAAACCGATTTGATGATCTTGCCGGGGCACACCTTTAATGTGGTCGATGCCTTGCTGACCAACTTCCATACTCCGCGCTCAACATTACTTGCTTTAGTCGCTGCTATGGCAGAGCGGCACGGAGCAGATATAGGCATCGACTTTGTAAAGAAAGTTTACGCTGCTGCTATCGCCGACAACTATAGATTTTATAGTTACGGCGACGCGTCACTCTGGTTGCCGCCTAAGCCTTAGTTCGAAAGCTATCCTAAGATAGTTTTTTACGCAATATTTTGCGGCAAAAATTGGCTGCGATCAAATTGAAAGCTATCAGCCCACCCAGGAAGTGCCAGGTGTTTAGCTCGCCAAGCAAGCTGCTGTCGTAAATGACGGTCAGCATGGTCCAGTCTGCGCTGTTGTAGATGAGGCGCAGCGGTTCGATGGCCATAGTAACCGGGTTGAACAGCACCGCGTTGCTTAGCCATCCCGGTAGTTGATCCAGAGAGTTGAAAGCGCTCGATAAGAAAATCATCGGCAGAGTGATAATCATAATCACAGCCAGCATCTCAAAGTGTCTCTTAAACATAAATGCTAGGCCGAGGCTTAGTGAGGTGAATCCGAGAATCACTAGTGACAGCACCAGCAAGCCGAGCATCACGCCCGATAGTCCGCCAGCGAAACTGACGCCGAGTATTGATGTGGCGCCGACGATTACGAAACATTGCAGTAATGTCATTACCGCGATGTGAATCGCGCTGGCTAACACAATGCTAAAGCGATCATCTAGAGGAGCAGAGCGAATGCGATCTAGAAATCCGAGTTCTCGGTCGAACAATATCGGTACACCAGCGTTCAGCGAAGCGTTAAAAGCGGTAAACAACAAAGCGCCGGGAGTTACAAACGATAGATAATCTCCTTCGAGGATTTCCCCCATTGATTCTTTAAAAACAATCACGAACAAGGTCATCCAGATGATTGGCTGCATCAGGCCGCTAATAACAACGATAGGCCGGCGCTTGCTATGAAGGAACCAGCGCCAAGTTTGAACACGCGTTTCTTGCCAAAAATTAGAGCTCATTGTTTACCTCACAAGTTGAAGCTAAATAAGCATCAGCCAAAGTTGGACGACGCATGGCCAGCCCGTGAATCTTCAATCCCTTCGTCGAAGCACGTTGCGTTAAATAGTCGCTCCAATCGCCGCCACTATCTGGTTTTGTATTTGCCGGCAGTGCCATGGCGTATTCCGCGAACTGTGGATTTTCTGGCATTACTTTGCCTGGGACCGTACTAAACAAGTCTGCCAACTGCGCGCGATCGCCTTCGCGCGGATGCGGGCTGAGCGAAACTCCGATAATCCATTCGCCTAAATCGTCGCACAGTTCTTGCGGAGGAGCGAAGCCACATAAATTTCCCTTAGCCATCAACACAGCTTTGTCTGCTAGAACCTCGGCTTCTTCGAAATCGTGAGTCGCCAGCAAAATAGCAGTGCCTTCGCGCTTCAGTTCTAAAAGTAGCTTCCATAGTTCACGTCGCGATTCGTAGTCGAGGCCCGATGAAGGCTCGTCAAGGATTAAGAGCTTTGGGTTATGCATCAACGAAGCCGCTAAGTCTAAGCGACGCTTCATGCCGCCGGAGTAAGTTTCAATGGCGCGATGCGCGGCATCGGTGAGTTTAAATCGCTCAAGCAGTTCGTCAACGCGCGCAATGATGTCGCCTTTCTTGAGATGAACTAAGCCTGCTTGAAAGCGCATAAACTCGTGGCCGGTTAAAACTTTGTCGAGTGCTGAATCCTGCCCAGCGTATCCGAATTGTTCTCGCGACTTGCTGGGGTTTTCACAGACGTCAAACTCGCCAATAGTAATGGCGCCTTCATCAAGAGTCTCTAAAGTGCTGATGCTGCGAATGAGCGTAGATTTGCCCGCGCCATTCGGCCCGAGCAAAGTAACGATTTGCGAAGCTTCAATACTAAACGAAACGTTGTTCAGCGCTAAAATTTCGGAGTAAGCTTTGCGCGCGTTTTTTATGTCAAGGACAGGTGCCATTAGTAACGATAATCTAGGACGAGAAGAGAGAGCAGCAACGGCAAGTAAACAATTGAGGTGTACAAAACGATGCGTGCGGTTTTTGTTTCGCGGTTACGCCGAAACATCAAAGCAGTTGCCAGGTAAATTAGTGACAGGCTTAGTGAGCCATAGAAGTATAGCTCTTCGGTGAATTCAAACATGCTTGGCGCCATGCTCATCGGCACTAAAGCGAGCGCATAATGAATAGATTGCCGTCCGGCGATAACGCCAGTTTTGTCAACACCCGGCAGCATGCGCAAGCCACCGTGTTCGTAATCGTCGCGATATAGCCAAGCAATAGCAAAGAAGTGCGGTAGCTGCCACAAAAACAAGATTAGAAACAAGATGCCCGCCAAAATGTCGAGGCCGTTGCTTGCAGCAGCATAACCAATTAAAAGCGGGATGGCGCCTGGTATGGCTCCGACTAATGTGTTCAATGGGGTAATACGTTTTAGCGGGGTGTAAATAAAATCGTAAAGCAAGATCATGATTATTGCTAACCATGCGCTTAACGGATTTAAGAAAAAGGCTAGCCATGCGCAACCGACGATGGTGAGCACCCAGGCAACGATAATGGCATCTTTCTTGCTGACGCGGCCTGTCGGTAACGGGCGATTGCAAGTTCGCGGCATGCGCTTGTCGATATCGATTTCAATAATCTGATTGATGATGGCGGCCGCGGTGCTGGTCATGACCAAGCCGAGCACTAAGTGCAGCGCCATCATCCATTGCCATTGACCATGATTAGCCACCCACATGCAAATTAATGCCGCAATAGTTGTTAGCAGCTGAATGCGCATTTTGCCGAGTTCTGCCCAGTCTTTAGGTGTTCCGCTAAGCATTAGACTTTGGGATTAAACGTGTGCGCACTTCGTACCACACTGCTGTGGTTTTGGCTAAAACCAGGACGCCACCTAATAAGTGACCTGTTGCGATGCATGCCTGGACAATAAAGCGCGTGTCTTCGTCGGGGAGATAAGCGGTTAATGGTCCGAGCAAGAAAGCCCATGCTGCAACACCTAAGGCTAGCTGTGCGCCGAGCAAATGCGCAAGACCTCGCGCGTGTTTGCGTAACGGAGCATGCTCAGTCAATTTAGTGCTGACTAGGTAAATGACATACAGTACTACAAGCGATGTCGTGATGGCCAAAGTTAAATGCCCGTCAAAGGCACCTTGCTTATGCCGCAAGCTAGCTGCGCTGAATAAATTAGCGAACAGTAAAGCCATCGCAAGGTTTGTCCAGCGTTTGAGTCGAGCGATTTTACGCTGGTCGACTGCGGCAAAACTTTCGGCCCATGAGCTTGAGG
>CAWWAN010000075.1:0-7648 GCA_963934925.1 uncultured bacterium
TAAAACAGCCCAGCGCATCGAGCGCGTCCTGGCTGAAAATGGCCGGAACTTGAGCGTGCTCTTGCAGGTTAATATCCACTTAGATGGCCGGAATGGGCTGAGTCTTGAACAAGTTGACGCGTTTTGCGATGAAATTGCCGAATTAGAACACATCCAATTGGCTGGTGTAATGAATCTTGCCGTGGCCGATGCCAATGACACGCAACTGCATAACGATTTCGCTGCCGTACGCGAATGCTTCGAGTCACTACAGAAGCAGCGGTTTATCAAGGATGACGCCATCCTCTCTATGGGCATGAGCGGTGACTTTGAAATAGCAATTTCCGAAGGCGCTAATCTTGTCCGTGTCGGGCGCGCTATTTTCCCTGTCAGCGGTTAAAATACCGTTATGTCGGCCAAGCTAGTTTGGAAAAGTGAAACGTCATCAGGAGCTTTTAAGTTTCCGGATGGCAGTTTGCATTTATTATTAACCAGCGGCGGCCTCGACCGACTTGCGGTATCGGCTCCAGCACGCAATGGTGTTAGCATTAGTTTGCAAGATAATGGCTTATACGCCCTTACGGCTTGTGGCGAATGCAGTGTACTGTTCGAAGGCGAAAGCACCGATCAAATCGAGGTTTCTGCAAAACGTGGTGTCACTCTTGTTGGCGACGGTTACGAAATTGAAATCATTATTGATGCCGCTGTTGCTATTGACGATCCCTTGGTAGGTACGGTTATTGGTGGCCATCAAATCATAGAACGCTTAGGCCATGGTGGCGTTGGCATCGTTTACCGCGCACTACAACTTGACTTACAGCGCGAGGTTGCGCTCAAGGTTCTCAACGAGAAGTCAACGCAGCAAGGCGCCGATACCATCGAAGCTTTTAAGCGTGAAGCCATTGCTGCCGGGCGCATGTCGCACCCTAATCTAGTTCAGGTTTACTCCGTAGGAGAAGAGAATGGTGTTTATTTCTTTGGCATGGAAATCGTCGATGGCGGCGATGCCGAAGCTCATCTAGAGCGCTTCGGTGCTTTCAGTGAAGCGCAAGCCATCGACGTCGTTTACCAGGTTGCAGAGGCTTTGCAGTACGCTGCGAGTAACGGCTTAGTACACCGCGACATCAAGCCAGAGAACTTAATGTTCTCTTCCGATGGTCGAGTCAAATTGGCTGACTTAGGCATGTCGTCCACGCGCGAGTTGGTCGGAGGCACTGCTGTTGGCGGCACTCCACACTTTATGCCTCCTGAAGCAATCTCCGCGCCTGAAGCCGTTGATCAGCGCAGCGATTTTTACAGCCTCGGGTGTACTCTGTTTCGCTTAATCACTGGTGCTACACCATTCTCAGGAAACTCTGTTAAAGAAATTCTACTAGCGCACCGCGATGATGATATTCCACAGCTGAGTGATTACGTAGCTACTGCCAGCAACGATGCTCAAGAGATGGTTGAATGGTTGATGGCAAAGAAGCAAGACGAGCGCCCACAATCCGCTGCTGAAATTATCGATTTCTGTAACGATGTTTTGGCGCCCCAGAAACGGTCACCGCTTCTTCTGATTGCTATGGCAGTGATTGCGATTGGCGCAACAGCTTTCGTCTCACTCAACCAAAACAAAGATTCTGAAGCGCAGATTGTTGTCGAAAAAGTTATCGACACAGGCTTAGCTTCTGAAGTCGAACGGCTGCAAGCCGAATTAGACGACGCCGAACGCGCCCGACTCGAAGCTGAAAAGGCTCGACTGGCCACTGTCGCCGAGAGCGACACCGGCCAAACTTTAAAGCCAGAGATCGTAGACAAGGATGCCGCTAAAAAGGTCTTAGTCGATACTCTAAACAGCAGCGTCATCGAATTGATGGCCACGCTTAAAGTTGATGAAGCGCTAGACAGTATTGATTTAGCAAAAGTAGACGAGGCTGATAAGGCCAAAGCACGCCAGTCCGTCTTCAGTATCTTCGAGATAGCGCTTAACGATCTCGAGGCAAACCATCAGCGACTGTTGAAGGACCTGTCTTTTACGGAAGCAGAAACAGCTACAACAGAGCTCGCCGCTTTAATTGTTGGTGACTACGGTTACCCACCTTCGTGGCAACCGCGCATCGGCGCATTGAATGCAGCGCGCCTTGTTGCGAAAGATGCCTTCAACCAAGCCGAATTGCTCAAGCAGAGAAAGGCCTTTAGAGCGCAGCATTATAATTTGGTTTGTGAACCTCTATCCGTTTTTAATCTGAATGCTGCAATCGCTGGTTTAAGCAAGCTTCCAGCACAGTCTGCCCCAGCACAGTATTCCGCTAGCGCCAACGCGTACCTGCAGTTATTTACCAGCGCCGCTGCAGCGCACGCAACATTGTTGGCCAAATTAAGTGGTGGCGATATACGCATTGAAGAGCACCTTGAAGGTAAACGTGCCTTCGTGACCAAGGCCGACTTGACTGGCATAGACTTGATGCTACAGGTGCGTGGCGAACGCACACCACGGCACGACTCTTGGGAAGAATACCTAAAAGCCAATCAATGGGCCAGATTGCTTTTGAGCGCTGGAATCGACATCCAAAGCGATAGTGATTTTCAGGCCTTAAGTTTGCTAGTGGCTTGCGCGCAAACCGCAGCCATTCTAAGAGACTCCAGCACATACACTAGCCAGCAAATCAAAGACGCTGTTCTGCAACTTCAACAATGGGAACTGCTGCTCACGCCTCTCGACTTTAACTCGGTCGCCGCTACAGAATTGTCAGCAATCCTGAAGGCTACTGCGATCGTTTCTAGTCTAAATGATGGCAAGCATTATTCAGCGCTACAGCTTCTTGACTTATTCATGCAACGCTTCTCATTATTAGCTGTTTGGTCGACTAGCGGAGAGATTGCTTTTAGCAAAAATGTATAAGCTCGTAGTATTAGCCTCTGGCGGTGGACGCACTCTAGCCAATATTCAGCAACACATCCTTGATGGAAAGTTAACGGCCAGCATCGCCTTGGTCATCGTATCAAGGGCAGACATCGGTGCCATTGACCGCTGCGAAGAGCTGCAACTGCCCTATCTGATTATTGGACCGCAAAGCCATCCTGACGTCGAACTGCGAAACAAACTAATACTTGGCGCTATTTTTGAAGCGCGAGCGGATTTAGTCATACTCGCCGGGTGGCTGCAATTACTGCCGATTCCACCTGAGCTAGAGTTTAAAGTGCTGAATATTCATCCGGCGTTGTTGCCGGCATATGGAGGCAAGGGTTTTTATGGACACCACGTTCACCAAGCCGTTAAAGATGCTGGCGATTTAGTGAGTGGATGCACGGTGCATTTCGCTTCGACTGAGTACGATCGTGGCGCAATAGTATTACAAACGGCGGTTCAACTCCATGCCAATGACACCACTGACGACATTGCATCCAAGGTGTTTGCGGCGGAACTCATCGCCTATCCGCAAGCAATAAAGTTAGTGCTTGACGGCGAAGATAGCTTTAACGCCTAATTCGAAGTTCACGTCACTCAGGCACACTTGTTTCGAGTCTTTAGCGCCTACCCACACGCGTTGCTCGCTGTCGACCCACCACAACAATTGCGGACACTTTTCTATGCGCGGCACCCGCGAGATTGACATTGCAATCATGCCATCGGCTTCGCGCTCTGGGCGTACTTTGGTCTCGTCACTGAATCCAGCCAAGCGAACTTGATCTACCAAATCGACAATAATATGATTCTCATAAACTTTAGAAGCCGCAGCATCACGCCATCCATCACTTGACTTTGACAGAACAAAGTTTTCTTCGCGGTAGCGCACGACAACAGCAGAAAGATGTTGTGGGTTGAAGTCTAAAATGCGCTGGCTGCGCAGCGCTAGCGGCGGCTGTTGAAGAATAGCGAAGCGCTGTGGCGTGACATGCAGCACGAACGCGCGCTCATCTGATACTACTGAATCTGTGTAAACATCCAGAATAACGTTTTCGCCTTTGCCACTTAAGAATAGCTGACCTAGTTTTGCGCCCTGCGCATAATCAGAAGTAAGCGGAGCTCCCAGAGCTGCAATTCGAGCTCCTAGAGCTGCGTCAAGCAGAGCACTCGCATTAAGACTGAACAATCCATCAAAGGGTTCTGTAAATCGCCAAACGTTATCGTTCTTATAAGCGATAAAAGAGTATTCTGAGTCTACTGCCCGCCACTCGACCTTTTGCAATTTAGCGCCGAGGGTAGACAAGCGCTGATCGCGCCAAGAGTCAATAGAGCGAGAAAGTATGGAGACGAAGCTATTCGGCACCAGGCAGGTATTGCCATCAAATTGACCAGCCCCGAAATCGGACTGTATCGACTGCGCACCTATTAGCAAAGTGTGCTTCATGCCGTTAGTCGAATAAGTTTCAACAACGAATCTTGGCGTATCGAGGCCGAGCTCTGCCGCAGTTTGGTTTTTGAGATTTAGCGGCAAGTCACGCATACGCAAATCGTTAAATTCATCAAACAGTGCCCTTAACGCACTCTGATTAACAGCGTCGACGATAGGCTCACTCATCGACCACCGTTCGTCATCAAGTATGAAACTGACACTATTGCCGTAAAGAGGTCGGCTCACGACGATACGCTCTACATTGTTAAGCTCGCTAAAAAGTTGCTCAGCAATGACTTGCTCGGCTGGCGTCTCTATCGCGTTGATAGTCGTATTGAATTTGCGCAGCGCAACAAAGGCACCCAGCAACACGATAACCATAAACAAAATCTTGTTTTTCGACATTACTTACGGCGCATCCAAACGATTAAGGAAAGTAGCAAACACAATCCTGGGAGTAGATATAGAGTCAAAGACTTTATTCTTCCGAGTATCTCACGCGAAGGATGGAATGGTATTTCATTGATGCTACGCAATCCGGACTTCTCGAGGTCGTCACCAAGCAAAAACATGATCGATGTAGCTAGCCAATCTTTATTGTAGTCAAGGTGCTCGCGCATGATCTCATCTGAACCCGATAACAGCAAGTGTCCTGCTCGCAACGCTGACTGCGGACGCCATGCCGCACTGGCGATGGCGATAGCATGAATCCCAGCTTTCTCATTGCCATCGCGTGCGAAGCGAACTCCTTGTTTATCGTTGTCAATCCATGCGCCAACTGAAGTACGTAGCAAACGTGATTGACTGTATTTGTTTGTAGAGTCGCCAAAGGTTAGCGGCCGGGTGCCCGCAAACAACAAGCTGCGTTTAGCCTTAAGCAGAGGTTCGTTAATCTTATGCTGGCCACTAATCTTACCAGCGTTGATTTCTAGGATGGCGCATTCATGGCGACCCTCCATAAAAGTACCTGCAATGGGTATCGCCTCGCAGAGTAAACCCTCTTCAAAGTGCTCGCCGCGATCTGCGAGGATTTGATTCCATTGATCGACCACCGCTGTGTTGGTAAAGGCGCCCAATGCTAGAAACAGATGCTTATCGTCATCGACCCATTGCTTAGCAGCTGCAAAATCGAGTGGAGTAAATGGCGTAAGCTGCCCAGGCACCACTACTAAATCTTGATCGCCGACCATCGAGAAACTATTCACGTGCGAAACGGTGTGGCCTTGACGCTCTAGAAACTCTAAAAAGGGCTGTATCGAAACATCGTCGGCAAGTGCTTTGATCACCGCGACCTGAAACGGGTTTGCGTTCGAAAGTCGCAAGGCAGCATCACCGATAGCTTCGTCAATGCGTTCACGTCGCAGACGAGCGGCAATGCGCTGCTCATCGACAGCCTGGCTGACCTCGAACAAATCCTCAAACTTCAAGACGACATGATTGTCGCTTGTCGACAAAATGATGACTTCGCCAGACTGGCGACTATGCAATTGTTGCAACCGTTGTTGTTCTACTAAGGGGCTATTGGAGTCAACAATTAAGCTAGAGAAACTACTAGGTGTGCGCGCTTCGAGATCGTCAATTAGCAAACGCAGTCGATCAAATGCGCGCATATAAACATTTGAGTTATAAGAAGTCAGTTTTTCATCTTCGCGATATAGGAATGCAGTCAGGCGTACCGGCGCATCAATGCTCGCAACCGCATTCAGCATTCGCTCGCTGACCCCGTTACTCTTTTCAGCCGTCAAGTCGAAACGTAGCCGCGCGTTCGGCGATGAGAACACATACAAGCATCCTATGACCAAACAAATCGCTGCAACAGAAAGGCCAAGCGATATCGAGAGCAATAAGAATTTGCGATTCATGGTATCCACCTTCTTGAAACTAGGCGCAAGTAGGTCAAGAACAAGAACAACATACTTAACAACACTAAATACATAACGGCATAGCTATCGATGAGCGCTGCCGCGAAGCCGTTGCTGATTAAATCTGGCAAATGACTATTGCGGGACACTTCGCCTAGCACCGTATCGTCATATTGAAACAATGCGGGCAAGAACAACATACAATAATTGATAGCGGCACCACCGCCAGCTGCTAACACCAAGTTTCCGCCCCATGAAGATGCGAAGAGACTTGTAGCGATAAACAGAAAACTTAATAAGCACGAGCCGACGAAGCCGCCGATAATGCGCGCCCAATCGAGTGTTGCACCATGCATGTCGAGCAACAAAAAGAAAAACAGCAAGCCACCCCAGAACACCAAAAAGAACAGGCACGCTGCGAAATACTTGGCCAACACCACAGCACTATCCGTAATGGGTGCGGTCAGCAGTGGCTCGAGAGTTGAGACACGATGCTCTTCTGCGAACATACGCAAACATAGCAGCGGCGGGAATACCGGCAGCAGCAACCAAACCAACATGCCGGAGCCGAATAAATACGGTGGCAATAAACTAAGGTCTGCTTGAATGTATTGAGTGTCAATACTGATGTTAAACAGTAAGGCATTTAGTGAAAACCATACGGCCAGCAACACATAAACAAAAGGCGAGACTGCCAAGACAAACAATTCTTTACGGAACAATGCGAAGAACGACGCCATTTAATCCACCTCTGCCGGAGAAGAAACGAATTCCGCAAACACGTCTTCAAGATCGCGCTTCGACGTTGAATACCCTGTAACTCTTATTCCGCGTTCAATCATTTGCTTTAGACAATCTGCACGTCGTGAAACATCGATGTCGACCACGAAGGTATTAGCGCGCAAAACGACTGCCGATGTTAACTCGTCGCCACACCCTGCAAGCTTCGACAAGTTTTCATCATGGTCGCCATGAGTCGAAATAACCACTTGCTGATTTATGCTTAACAGCTGCTCGATATCTGCGGCCACCCGTGTTTTTCCGTGGTGGATAATAAGCACGCGATCGGCAATATCTTCAACTTCTGGCAGTACATGTGAAGAGAAGATAATAGCTTTGCCCTCTTCTTTAAGACCGCTCAATATATTGCGGAAATCTTGGCGCTGCAGTGGGTCTAGCCCTGAAAACGGCTCATCGAGAATGAGGACTGGCGGGTTGCCTAGCAAACAGTCAGCAACTCCGAGCCTCTGCTTAAAGCCTTTCGATAAAGCATCAAAGCGTTGCTTGGCTCTTTGCTCAATGCCCACGAGCTTCATCACGCGCAAGACCTCAGCAGCGCGCTGCTTACGAGCGATGCGTTTAAGACCTGCGCGGTAACGCAAATATTCAGCGACATACAACTCATTGGGTGCCACGAAATTCTCAGGAAGATACCCCACCAAGGCGCGGGCCTGAAGCGATTTTTCTCGCAGTGACAAGCCGTTGACA
>CAWWAN010000076.1:0-7624 GCA_963934925.1 uncultured bacterium
GCGGGCGTAACAGCGGGCGTAGTAGCGGACGTGGACGCAGCAGCACTTCATCATCACGATCATCAACAGAAGAAAATCGTGAAATACCAGAGGACGAAATTCCTCTAGAAAACGTAGAAGCCGCGAAGAAATTAGGCAGTGTCGATTTAGATGGCAAGGGTGATGAAACGCCTCAGCGTCGACGTCGCCGCCGTGGAGGACGTGGTCGTGGTGGACGCAGCTCATCCGAAGGCGAACAAAACGAGGAGAACGTTGGTGAAGAAAATGCCAGCGAAGAAACCAGCAAGGCCAAACTTGTTGATCCTTTACCGGTAACTAAGTTTGCTAAAGAGGCCGATAGCGAAGAAATTTCTGAAGTTACAGAATCTGCCGAAGACGGCGGAGCTGAAGCTGAATCTTCAACTGATGAAGAGGCAGCTGCTAATAAGAAAAAAACTAAGCGTCAGCCTAAACGTCGTGGCAGGCCAAAAGCTGAAAAGCCAGAGGTAGAAGAAAGCGCCGATGAAGATTCAGCTGAAGAGGCTAAAGCCGAAGAGCCAGCTCCGGTAGCCGAAAAAGTTGCCCCCGAGCCAGCTCCTGAAGCAAAAGCAAAGCCAGTGAAATCAGCTTCAGGCACAACCATTGCGCCAGAATTGGCAGCAATGATGGCCGGTGGTGCTGCAAAAACAAAAACCGACGACAATTAAGTCGTCGGTTTAGTTTTGGTGGGGAGAGGCGGACTTGAACCGCCGACTCGAGGATTTTCAATCCTCTGCTCTACCAACTGAGCTATCCCCCCGTCGTAGGGGCGAAATAATACACCGTCGCTCTAGCTTTTGCTACTAATAAATTGTGCGCAAACCAATTTTGCAGCGCTTACATCAAGGGTAATTTGATACCGTAAGTCGTCGACTCCGTCAAACTTACGCTCCTCTCGCAATTTCTCTAAAAAGAAAACCTCGAGCGTTTTGCCATAAAGATCGCTATCGAAATCTATCAAATGAACTTCGATACTGGGCTCTACATTATCAAAACTAGGGCGTATGCCTAGGTTGACCGCGCCAGCCAGCAGGGCGTCGCCGCCATTTATTTTTATCATGCAAGCATAAACTCCGCGAGGAGGACTAAGCTCGTGATGCAACCGCAAATTAGCCGTCGGGAAACCAAGCTGGCGTCCGCGTTTGTCGCCGGCGACTACTGTTCCTAGAATAGATGCCGGACGGCCTAACATCTTTTCAGTTGCCACCAAGTCGCCAAGCTGTACGGCCTCACGCACTGCAGTGCTTGAAACTGCCCGGCCATTAATACGCAACGGTTCAATCTCAGTGATTGCAAAGCCTAACTCTTGAGACAACGGGCCCAGCGATTCAGGGTTACCTCCGCGGTCATGACCAAACTTTGAGTCGAAACCGAAAACCAATTCTTGCAAACCTAAACCGTCAATTAAATATTGCTTAACAAATTTGGTGGCGGTTAATGCCCGCAACTCTTCAGTGAACTCTAGAACCAAAGTGGCATCAATGCCGCAATCGCTAAACAGGCGTAAACGGTGCTCGAGACTGGTTATCGTTGCCGGCGCATGCCCAAGTAAAACTGATTTTGGGTGATCGGCGAAACTAACCATTACGCTTGCGCACTTACGTTTTGCAGCACTATCAATCACTTGCCGCAAAACATGACGGTGACCTAAATGGACGCCATCAAAGACGCCAACCGTTGCAACGCAGCCGTTCTCAAAAAAATTAGCGGGGAGGTCGCTTGGTTTAAGTATTTGCATCCGCGTCGTAATCTTCACGCATCTCTGCTAAATAGTTCTTCGCCATAGCTTTACTGGCAGGCGTCATGCGATCAATAAACAGCATGCCCTCGAGATGATCATTTTCGTGTTGAAAAATCCGTGCTTGCCAGTCTTCTAGCTCAATTTCAAAAATTTCGCCCTGCAAATTTTGCGCTTCAATAACAATCGAAACATGCCGCATGACATTACCGAATATTTGTGGGAATGACAAGCACCCTTCTTCAGCTGATTCTTTATCTTTGCTTTTCGATTTAATAATGGGGTTGCAAAGCACTATTTCACTTTCAGAATTTTCGGGATCGCCGGTCGCATTGAAAACCAATAATTTAACATTCAGCCCAACTTGCGGAGCGGCCAAGCCAACACCTTTGGTGTCGTACATTAAGGCGAACATCTCGCGCGCGGTCTTGGCAAGCGCGTCATCGAAGCTATCGATGGCTTTGTTTTTCGCACGTAGGCGAGGGTCTGGGTAGAGTACAATGTCCATGGTGGATTATTTCTGCCTATAGGATAACGCATTATGAACTTAAAGAAACACCTAGATAGAGCAGAGCAAGCATTAGAGAAGGGTCAGCCTGATTTTGCTGCCGAATTATGTGACCAAGTGCTCGATTTTGCCCCTGGCGATGAGCGTGCCGCCAATTTGTTGTCGCAAGCGGTCCTAGATACCGCTGCGGACAAATCAAAGTTTCTGGGGAAAATCAGCTCTTTGCCGGCTTCTTTAGCGGCTAAATTCCAGAAACTAATCCGTAACCCTGACGGTGAGGCACGCTCTATGCGTCGATCTTTTATGCGCGATGCGCACTCTGTTGACAAAGGTATCTCGTGGGCTGACGCTCTCGAGCGAGCCGGATATGCAGGGGCGGCGCTAGGCGTTTACAGTGCTTTGGCGCCCCATTCAGGCCCAGCTGCCCGTACAGCGGGCGATTTGTCGGCTGCTCAGGGCAATATCGAAGATGCTCTCGGCCACTATCAGTCGGCGCTCGAGATCAACCCGCGAGACACTGCAGCCATGCGCTCTCGTAAGAATTTGGCAGCTGAGCAAGCTCTGCAAGGTAAGGAATACAGCGACGCGTCAGCCTCAGGCCTCGATACCGATGCCTTCCGCCGAGCTGCTTTAGGCGAAGATTCTTAATCTATAGCTTGCGCTTTGGTGTGATTTTATTAGAATATTCGACCCAATTTTGTTGGGATACTAAATCATGCCAAATACTAAATCAGCAAAAGCTTCTCTTAAGAAAAGCCTCAAGCGTCGCGAGCGTAATCGTGGCCGTCGTTCTATCATGCGTACATACATCGCCAACACTCTAAAAAGTGTCGATGGAGGCAACCTAGAATCAGCCGAGTCAAACATGCAATTGGCTATTAAGATGATTGACAAGAACGTTAAGTGGAATCAACTCCACCAAAACACTGCTGCTCGCAAGAAGTCAATCTTGGCCCGTGCAGTAAACGGCATTCGCTAAAACGAATACCCTACAAACGAAAACAGCCCAGGCGATTTGCCCGGGCTGTTTTTTTATGCTCGCTAAACGATTAGCGAGCACCAAGTACTTGAGCGTAACGGTAGTAAACCTCAAGCATCAACGCACATATTGCGGTTGAGTAAACGCGTCCGCCTTCTTCTCCCCAAGGACCAGCGGGATCCCATGAGCCGTAGTAGTTGTCTTCTTTGTCTTCTCTACGTTGCGTAGGAATCAAAGCCTTCTCGATGGATTTCCTCCAGTCTTCCCAAAGCTTGCCACCCCATTGTTTCATGGCGAAGGTGCCGTAGTACCAGTAGTACATATCGATTGAACCATCGTTTTCGTCCCACACCGGTGGCTTAGACGCAATCAACTCGGCTTGCTTCTTAAGCATGTCGTATTGCGGATGCTCGCTCCACTTAGCAACGGCTTTCTCGTCAGTCATAAATATGCGTGACAACAGTGCCACAGCAGTTAAAGACTCTGATTTGTTAGCAGGGAACTTGTCCATGTATTTCGCAGGACGCGATGGAAGTGAACCCACTCCGCCGCCGCCGTCACCCCAAGCGTAGCCAGTACGCCCAGTGTTAACATCGGTCATTGTTTTGAACCAGTTCTCGGCGCCATCAAAGGTCCCTTTGTCGATGGCGATTTTATTGTCTTTACCGCTCTTCAGCGCGAACACCATCCAGCCAGTAATCGACGAGTCATTGTCGTTATTTGGCTCGAGTGAGTAACGCCAAGCGTTGTAAGGGTTTTGCGCCTTAACCAATACGTTGATAGCCTTCTTCATCGGGCGCTTAAGCAATGGCGACTGCTTAGAGAACCAGTAAGCTTCGCCCATAGCAATTGTAGCAATAGATTGATTGTAGAGAGTAGGGTTACCGACTTCTTCGCCGAATAAACCTTCGTCGCCTTGCTGGTCCTTCAACCAGTTGACGCCGCTCTTCACTACGTTTTTGAACTTACCCTTGTCCATGGTTTGGTTGTTTCCGAGGAAAGCTAACAATGCAAGGCCAGTCAAGCCAACATCTACTACTGGATTGCCGTGGCCATCCGACTGGGGCTTATCAGGGTAAACGTCGTTGTACATGAATTCGTCAGCATCCCAGAAGCCTGATTGAGACTGGTGATCACGTAACCATTTAAGCGCGTCTTGCACAGCAGCTTCGGTCTTTGAACCGCCACCGCCACCACGGCCGCCACGGCCGCCCATTTTACCGCCAGCACCACCACCAAGACCAACGTCGTTGTTCCAGGCATCGGAGTCAAAGGCGGCATCAGAGTTCATGTCAGGGTCGCCATCTTCTTGCAGAGTTTCTTGCTCGACCACTTCTTCTAGATCAGATTCGACGATAACCGGCTCTTCGATCGGCTCTTCGATGATCTCAGGCTCAGGCTCTTCCTCTTCTTCGATCTCTGGTGGAGGGGGAGGCGGAGCTGCCACTAGCGTAGGTACTTCTTCCTCTGGCTTGGCAGTCAGCACCATAATACCGGCAACAATGAGACCGATTAAAAAGTGCAGGACTATAGAAGCGATGAAGTACGGTGCGTGCGCTAATTGCTGGGCTAAAACATCGTTAAATGTAGTCTCGACCTCCCATGGGCGCAACTCGTCTTCGTAATTTAGTTCGTCGTGGCTTTTATTCATGATTCTTAAGGCAAACGGGCAACTAAGCGCTGCGGTTCACTGAAGTTGCAGTATTTTACAGCTCTTCGGAGTTCTTGCCGGGGGTATTGGCAAGGATATCTCGACCGATCATCTGTGAGATAAAATCTTTAAGCCCAGGGATGTCATCCGTAGCCCAAATATCGGCTTTCGTGGCTGTTTCTTCGAAGAAATCGTCAATCGCCTTCATCCTTCTTTCGCTCATCAGTTGCTTGGCAATAATGCTTTGCGCCTCAGCAAAGGGGTACTCTTTTGGTGGGGTATTCTCAGTGATAACAACTAAGGAAACGGTGCCCTGTGAGCCAAAGTTGCTTTTTGGCCCGATTTTGTATGCTCCGGCGCTCGCGCTAGAAACAAAATCGAGAATCCAGGTAGCAGTATCTTCTGGCTGCCCAGTGTTGGCAATGGCATCGTCGGCTAAATCAATCAATTCCTGCACGCTAATCGCGCCATTCTTTAAGTCCGTTAACGCCTTGTCCACCATGTCTTTGTGTGCCTGGGCACTGTCACCCTTCTGGTAAAATTTGAGGTAGCTCCACTTGAGAATCGCCGGCGACATTCGGTATTCATGGTTTTCTTTGTAGGCGTGGCGAACTTCTTTGGGCGATGGCTCAAGTATGACGCGGAAGCCTTTGCCGGCGGTTTGTTGATTACCTGCGACTATTCTCAGTACGTGGGTGTAAACGAAGTTGTTATAGATGTAATCACGGAACTCATCTCTCTCTAGAATACCTAACTCATTGTTTTTTTCCAGCAAGAAGTCATTTCTGGAGCCGGCGCGTTCTATTTCTTTCAACACAAACTCGTCTGCTAGAGCAAAGTACTGCTCAAGCGGGACCGCTAATTTAGCAGCAGCTTGAAGCAGCAGGCCTTGCTGCACCAAATTAGTATAAGCCCGAACTTCACTTGCTTGTTGCGTCATACCCGGGTTTTGTTGAAGCAGCCGGCGCGCCTCATCTACGATGTCAGCCTTGGTGATTAAGTAGTCATTAACTTGAATGATAACGGTTTCATCAGCTATCCCAGATTGCTGGGCAATTACTGTCGGCGCAATGCAAAGAAGCGTGCCCAAAACGAAAAGTATCTGAGAGATTTTCACTGCAATATCATACTTGTGCGCAGCAATAGCTCAAGAACTTGCTCGGAGCTCATTTTCCCACTTGGCAGCATCCAGCGTGCTTTATTGACAGCCATCATGCGGAACTCAATACCGCATTTAGCAAAACTACGCTCAAAGCGCCGGGCATCACGAATAGTGCAAGCTAGATAATTGTCGACGAATTGGATTGAGCTTAAGCCGGCCTTGCCGAGAGAGTGTTTGAGATAGAACAAATTAGCCAAAGCTAAAAGATCGGCGGGGGGAGGCCCGAAGCGATCGCGGGCGGTTTGCATAAAAGCTTCAACCCCTTTCACATCGCGGACCTCATCGAGTTGGCGCAACATTTCAATGCGCGTCGATTCATAAGCAATATATTCGGGAGAAATAGAAGCGTCGATGCCGATGTTTATGCCGCACGGGTTTTGATGGCGTATTTTGCGTAAATGCTTTTTGTCCTTCTTCATGCGCGCAACAGCATCGCGCAACAGCCTCCGATAGGTCTCGTAGCCCACCGCGTTGATATGGCCAGACTGCTCAGCGCCAAGCAAATTGCCGGCACCGCGAATCTCTAAGTCGCGAATCGATAATTGGAAACCTGCGCCTAAGTAACGCATTTCTTCAATCGCTTTGAGGCGTCGGCGGGCGTCTAAAGGCAGCGGCTTACCTTTAGGGACTAATAAATAACAATAGCCGCGGCGATTAGAACGCCCAACACGTCCGCGCAGTTGGTGCATGTCAGCTAAGCCATGGCGCTGTGCCTGGTCGACGAAAATAGTGTTTGCATTTGGAATGTCTAATCCACTTTCAATAATGGTTGTCGCGCAGAGGATGTCGGCCCGACCTTCAATAAAAGTTTTCATGGTTTGGCTAAGCTCGTCGGCGCCCATTTGACCGTGGCCAACGAGGATCTTTGCGCTCGGCGCCATGCGTTGTATCTTTTCAGCAACGAGGTCTAAAGTCTTTACGCGATTATGCAAAAAGAAAACCTGGCCGCCGCGCGCCAACTCATGCTGGATAGCATCAGCGATTAGCAAAGTATCGTCATCGTGACGAATTTCGGTGTGAACTTCTTGGCGTCCGACTGGTGCGGTGCTCAGCGAACTAATGTCGCGAATGCCAGCCATCGCCATATGTAAAGTTCGCGGCACCGGAGTTGCAGTTAAAGTTAAAACATCGACTTGTTCGCGCTTTTCCTTCAGTATTTCTTTATGGCGGACACCAAAGCGCTGCTCTTCGTCGATGATGACTAATCCCAAGTCGCTAAAGTTAACGGTCTTTGACAGAATCCGATGAGTGCCGATGATAAAATCGATATTGCCATTTTGTAAATCTTTTATAATTTCGCGTTGCCGCGCAGGCTTGACTAAGCGCGAAAGTAATTCAATGCGCACTGGCCAATCGGCAAACCGTTGCGACATTGTTTGGTAGTGTTGCTCAGCAAGCACAGTGGTTGGCACCAGTAACGCAACTTGCTTGCGCGACATTATCGCGCGAAATGCCGCCCGTGCGGCGAGCTCTGTTTTGCCAAAACCAACGTCGCCGCAAAGCAAGCGGTCCATCGGGCGCGCTTGCGATAAATCATCATGAATCTCTTGAATGCAATGCGCCTGGTC
>CAWWAN010000077.1:0-7603 GCA_963934925.1 uncultured bacterium
TATGCGTTAGCATGCAAATCACTCCATGGTGCGTCGCCAGGAATAGCGCAAGCTGGGATTAATGCAGAGCAGACAAGAGGCAGATAAATTCGGGTGAGTCGCATGTTAGTAGTGTAACTACTCGCATTAACCGTTACACTAAAAGAAAGCATCCGCATGAAAACACCGATTCCTGATCACATCACACAACTGGCCACCGCTGTCGAAGCGGCAGGGGGTAGGGCGTATTTGGTAGGTGGAGCAGTGCGTGATCAGTTGCTAGATAGAGAGTCCAAAGACTTTGATCTCGAGGTCTACGGAATCGAAGTAGATGATCTCGAGATTCTGTTGGCTAAATTCGGTAAAGTCCATTTAATCGGCAAGCAATTTGCCGTGTTGCTGTTGGCGCTAGATAAAGGCGGTGAGGTTGAGGTTGCCTTGCCGCGGCGCGAATCGAAGACCGGACCTGGGCACAAAGGGTTCAAGGTAAAGTCAGACCCAAGTATGCAAAAGGAAGAGGCGGTGCTGCGCCGTGATTTTACGGTCAATGCTTTAATGCAAGATGTACTAACGGGTGAGGTATTCGATTTCCATGACGGCGTCGGCGATTTGAAAAGAAAGGTGCTGCGTCACGTTTCGCCGGCTTTCATCGAAGACCCGTTACGTGTTTTACGCGCTGCGCGTTTTGTTGCGTGTTTCGATTTCTCAATCGCAGAAGAAACGGTAGAGTTATGTAAGTCGATTGATATTTCAGAATTGCCGCGTGAGCGCATTGAAGGCGAGTTTCGATTGATGCTCGAAAAATGCGACCATCCGGGTAAGGGCCTATTGGCCCTGGAGCAGATTAAAGCGTTAACGCATTTCCCAGAGTTGGCGTGCTTACGCGAGGTTCCGCAAGACCCTGAATGGCACCCAGAGGGCGATGTATTGATTCACACAGCCTTATGTCTCGATGCCGCTGTATTGCGCCGTGGCGAGATGGAAAATGTGTGGGCGGAAATGCTTGGCGTGCTTTGTCACGACCTTGGCAAGGCTACGCACACCGTCTTCGAGCGCGATCGCTGGCGATGTCCAGCGCATGATGTTGGTGGCGTCGAGCCAACCAAAGAATTGTTGGCGCGCATTAATGGACAAAATGATGTGGTGCCGCTGGTTTGTGATTTAGTGCGTGAGCATTTACGTCCGGGGCAGTTGTATCTCGAGCGCGACAAGGTGAGCGATGCCGCGATTCGCCGTCTATCCACACGGGTGAATATCCCTGCGCTTTGCCGTGTCTCTTTCGCTGATTTCGCCGGACGCCTGAAACCGTTTGAGTTGCCGTGGGCTCCGGAAGTATGGTTGCTAGAACGAGCTGCAAGTTTGGGAGTAAAAGATGAAGCGCCAAAAAACTTTTTGCGCGGCCAAGATTTAATCGCTCATGGCATCGAACCTGGCCCAGAAATGGGTAACATACTAGAGCTTGCTTATGATCTTCAAATCGAAGGCGATCTCGCCGATCGCGAGCAAGCACTGACTTGGTTATGGACCCATTATTAATCGTCCTCATCGCCGCGGCTGTTGCTGCGGTGTTCTACTTTTCTTGGCAGTACCATAAAAAACGCCGAGAAGGGTTTATTGCATGGTCGGCAGCGAATGATTTCTCATTCGATCCTAACCGTAGCCGCGAGCTAGGGCACCGACTTTCGTTCTTGGACAAATTGAATCAAGGTAGCAATCGCTATGCGTACGATTATTTACGCGGCGACTACCAGGGCTACGCGGCTGATGCCTTCACTTATCATTATGAGACCTACTCGACAAACTCAAAAGGTCATCGTCAAACGCATCACCATCATCTCGGAATCATCGCTATTAAAATCGAGCGACCTTTCCCGGAGTTGCATATTCAGCCGGAAGGCTTTTTCTCGAAGATAGGTCAGTTCTTAGGATTCGACGATATCGACTTCGAATCGGTAGAGTTCTCTAAGAAGTTTGCTGTGAAGTCTGGTGACAAGAAACTTGCGTATGATTTTTGTAACACCGGAATGATGGAATACTTACTGAAGCATCAGGGCACCGCTTTAGAGCTCGACGGAGATACTCTAGCTTTGTATGATACTCATAGGCTAGAACCGGACGAGCTCGATTACTACTTACAACATTTGATTAAAATTCGATCATTAATGCCCGACTACCTTTTTAGAAAATAATGATTTACCCCATAATCGGAATACCACTTTTGCTTTTGCTAATTGGCATCGGCATGTACAACGGACTTGTTTCTATTCGTAACCAATGCGACGAGGCTTGGTCAAATGTAGATACCGAATTAAAGCGTCGCTACGATTTGATTCCGAACTTAATCAATACGGTCAAAGGGTATGCAAAGCACGAAAGCGAGTTGCTGGCAAAGGTGACGGAGATGCGCGAGAAAGCGTCTGCTAATAATGGTGACGTGGCTTCTCAGGCGGCTGATGAAATGGCATTGCAGGGTGCTCTTTCCAGTTTGATGGTGAGGCTTGAGGCTTATCCAGATTTGAAGGCCAGCACCAATTTTGCCGAATTACAATTAGAATTGGCAAACACTGAAAACCGTATTCAGGCAGCGTTGCGTTTTTATAACGGCAACATTCGCGAGAATAATAATAAGGTTCAGCAGTTTCCGTCGAATGTCATCGCTGGTATGTATAGTTTCACGCCGCGCGAGTTCTTTGAAATAGAAATACCTGAGATGCGTGAAGCACCCCAGGTATCTTTTTAAGCTATAAGTTTAGCTTATCTGGTTTTTACCAGCGGTTGTTATCGCGACGATCGCCGCCACCGCCACCACCGCGATTGTTATCGCGTGGCTTGCGCTCTTCAGCAACATTTACGCGGATATCGCGACCATCTTGCTCAGAACCATCTAGGCCCTTGATTGCAGCGTCGCCACCGTCATCATCTATTTCGATGAATCCGAAGCCACGAGAGCGACCGGTTTCGCGGTCGTTAATTACTTTACTGTCGGTTACTTCGCCGAATTCAGAAAAAAGATCACGGAGCTCATCGTCACCGATGCTCCAAGGAAGGTTACCAACAAAAAGTCGCATTATATTATTTATTAAGAGTGAGGCCAGGATGGCCAAGGTGAGTATTCTAGCGTCGCGCAAGCAAATGTGCTTAATTTGTATAATTTTGAAACATTTTCACTTGAAATTTATGGCTTCGACTGTCTCAGGCGCGCTTTTATGCCTGCCTGTGGCATCATGATAGAGAGCGCTACCTTTCAGGATAGCTAGTCATTCGAAGGGCAGTGAGGGTGACGAAACTCTAGCTTACATAGAAGCTTAGTTCATCTTGGCTTACTGCAGATTCCAGAAATGAGCGCAATTATTGCCGATTACACCGTGCGGCGACCCATCATCTGGATTATTTGATTCTGCTTGCCGTCAAAATAAAGTATTTATACTGCGCTACAGAGTAGATACCGTTTGGCTGACGCCAGCCATTCGGGAACATATCATATGCTCCATGGCCAAACCCACCTTTGTACTATGTGCCTTATCCCTAATTGCTGGCTGCATGATTGCTCCACCCCAGCCTTACGCTTACGCATGGCAAAGTGATGCGATATCTCTGCCACCTGGCGTTACCTTAGGCAACACTCACGGTTGTGTGGACGTGGCGAATAACGGAGACGTTTATCTTTGCACTGACAGCAAGCCAGCTATTTTCGTGTTTGACGCAAACGGCGTTTTTAAGAAAAACATCGGTGAAGATTTGTCCGGCGGCTTGCATGGCCTCGAGATTGTTAAGGAAGGAGACACCGAGTATTTGTTTGTGGCGCACACTGCCCAGCATCAAGTTCAGAAACTGTCACTCGATGGCGAAGTGTTGTTGAGTGTCGCTTGGCCGCAAGAGTCCGGCAAGTACAACTCTGCGGATGAATACGCTCCAACCTCGGTGACTGCGTTACCCGATGGGCGCTTCATGGTTGCGGATGGTTACGGCAAGTCATGGGTGCATATCTACGATGCGGAAGGCAATTGGCAATCATGCTTTGGCGGATGGGGCTCTGAAGAGGGTAAATTCAAAACACCGCATGGCATTAGCTACGACGCATACCTCGATAAGGTCATCGTCTCCGACCGCGAAAACCGTCGTCTGCAATTATTCAACACCGATGGCACGTTTAGCAGTGTCGTTGCAGCTGTGCTAAATAGGCCTTGCCACGTCGATGTCAGTGAAGGCGGATGGCTTGTCGCCGAGCTAGAAGGACGAGTGACTATTCTTAACCGGGCAGGAGAGGTGCTGAAGCACTTAGGCGAGCAGCCTGATCCGACCTTGCGTGCAACTAACCGTGTCGATTACGATAAATGGAGCGACGGCATCTTCTTGTCGCCACACTGTGCGGCCTGGGGCAAAAACGGTGACATCTGGGTAAGTGATTGGAATTTTCGGGGGCGCCTAAGCCACCTCACAATCGAGCGCTAATTCTATTAGACTATGCGCGCCCATGCCGCTCATCACCCTCCAAGGAGTAAGTAAAGCTTACGACGACAACCGCCCGTTGTTGACGAAGGTTGATTTAACCGTTACTTCGCAAGACCGGATCGGGTTGATCGGTCCCAACGGAGCGGGGAAGTCGACGCTGCTAAAGATGATGGCGGGGGTCGACACTTTAGATAGTGGTACCCGCGTGTTACGCAACGGTTTACGTATCGGCTATCTCGAGCAAGAGCCGGTGTTCGATAACGACCTCACTATTGAGGACGCCGTCCGCGAGGGCTTAAGTGAACACCATGCTGTTCAAACAAGATTGTTTGCGACTTATGAAAAGCTAGCTGATGGGGCGGATGTGTCCGACCGTATCGAAGACCTTGAGCATCAGCTTGAACGCCTCGGTGGTCATGATGTCGAGCACAAAATTGCGGCGTCTATCCATGGCGTGGGTTTGAAAGACGCGTCGTTAACTTGCGGTAATCTATCCGGAGGTGAGGCGCGCCGCGTGGCACTAGCCAAATTGTTAGTGTCTGCGCCTGACCTGATGTTGCTCGACGAGCCGACTAACCACCTCGATGCTTTTGTGATTGCTTGGCTTGAAAAGCAGCTGACGCAAATGAAGGTTCCGTTAGTGTTGGTGACACACGATCGTTTTTTGCTCGATCGCGTCGTGAACAAAATTGTCGAAGTCGATCGTGGTTCTATCTACTCCTACCCTGGCAACTACAACGAGTACTTGATGTTACGCATCGAACGCATTGCTTCTCAAGAGAAGTCAGAGAATACCCGCCTAGCTTTGTTGAAGCGTGAAACCGCGTGGATGCGCGCGGGCGTTCTTGGGCGCGGTACTAAAGCGAATGCACGCATTAAGCGTTTTGATGCTTTGGCCAGTTCTAAGTCTTTAGAAAGCGATGTGAAACTTGAAATGGAAATCCCGCGCGGGCCGCGCTTGGGTTCTAAAGTCATTGAAATAGAAAATTTACGTTTCGCCTATCCCGAAAAGAAAATTTTAAATGGCCTCGACCTTAAAATTGAAAACGGAATGCGTCTAGGTATCGTCGGCCCTAACGGCGTTGGTAAAACGACTTTGATTAAGTTGTTGCTCGGCCAACTCGAGCCAGATGGCGGAAGTGTCACCATCGGCGAGACTGTAAAGTTTGGTACGCTTGAACAAAAACGTGAAGACCTTGATGATGAAGCAACCGTCATGGAAGAGATTGCTGGCACCGGGAAATACGTAGTCGTCGGCGAAAGTAAAGTTCACATTGCCGGCTTCTTGAATTCATTCTTGTTCCCAGGCGCAAAGAAATTAGTCAAGGTAGGCTCGCTGTCAGGTGGCGAGCGCGGGCGCGTTCTACTCGCCAAATTGTTGCTGCAAGATTGTAATGTGCTGGTTCTCGACGAGCCTACCAACGACCTCGACCTTAATACGTTGCGCGCGCTTGAAGAAGCCTTGTGTGCTTTTTATGGTTGCGTGTTGTTGGTTAGCCACGACCGCTGGTTCTTAGACCGCGTCGCAACTCACGTTCTATACCTTGACGATCGCGGTGGTGCGTTCTTGCACACCGGTGATGTCAGTTCACTCCTTGAACGCTGGTCTCCGGATGAAGGGATTGTCGAGCAGGTAGCCGAAAAAATGCCGGTTATGGCAAACCCTGAAGGGAGGCAGTCTGCATCGAAGCGTAAATTGAATAATAAAGAGCGTCTCGAGTTTGACGGCTTGCTCGACGAGGTCACAACCATTGAAAACGAAATGGCCACCCTCGATTCGAAGCTCTCCGACCCTGAGATATACGCGACAGGCGATAAACAGCTTGCGGTACTGCAGGCACGGCGCGCCGAGCTAGAAGCGCTTATTGTCGCTAAAACCAAGCGTTGGGAAGAATTGTCGGAGTTTTCTGACTAGTTGATGGTGTATCATAGGGCTAGTAATGAGAGTTTCTTACCTAGTCATCGTAGCGGTTATTTCTTCACTATTTCTAACGAGTTGTAGTGAAAGCAAGCCAGGGCCTATGGCGTCGGAGACCCCCTTAACTCCAATGGTGAAAATCGCAGAGGGTGCCTTTGTCGATTTACTAGTGGAGGAGCATCCTGTCACAAACGCACAATTTCGTAACTTCGTAATTTCGAGTCCAGCGTGGCTTCGTTCCCAGGCAGCGGCTGTTCTAGTCGGCGAAAACTATTTGCAGCATTGGCTTGGCGACTTTGAATACCCTGAAGGAAGTGCTAACTCTCCAGTAACCAACGTCTCTTGGTTTGCAGCACGTGAATATGCGCGATGGGCTGGGCGTCGGTTGGCTACGCAAGATGAATGGGAATCCCTCGCCCTTGCTAGCGAGACAGTCGCCGATGGTAGCCAAGAGAAGCGCTATCAGCAAACCATTCTCGACTGGTACCAACGGCAAATGCCTGAGATACCAACGGCAGTTAGATTAGGTAAGCCGAATTATTATCAACTGTTCGATATGCATGGTTTGATTTGGGAGTGGGTTGATGACTTCAATAAGCCTTCTACCTTGATGGCTGGATATGGACAAATGAGCGATGTCACCAAGCTGTTTTGTGGCAATGTTGAAATAGCCGATTCTGATTCCAATGATGTGGCGTCTTTTCGCCTGTCTTTCCGTAATAGCTTTATAGCCAATCAAACTTACCCGAATGTTGGGTTTAGATGTGTGGCAGATGCATACGTCGCTGATTGCTGTCTACCGCTAGAGCCATCTTCCGCTACTGCTGCTTTGCCCAACGAGTCAATTTATTTAACGGACGGACTTTGGCGTGACCAAAGTGGTAGCGAGCGCGCCCTTAGTGACTTTGTAGGGCAAGTGGTGGTGGCGGTGATGATATTTACTCATTGCGAATATGCTTGCCCGCGCACCATGCTCGATCTTAAAGAGATCGAAAAAGAAATACCTGCCGAACAATTGGGGGAAGTGCGTTGGTTGCTTGTTTCCATGGACAGTGAGCGTGACACCCCCGAAGTTTTACAAGCCTACGCTGAAAAAAATAATCTAGATACCTCGCGTTGGACTTTACTGCATGGCGACGACTTCGCTGTTCGCGGTATTGCTGCTGCTTTGGGCGTACGTTATAAAAAAGGCCTCAAGGGCAATTTCGCACATTCGAACATTATTACAACTTTAGACTCCGCAGGAAGAATAGC